>JAVHLI010000008.1 GCA_031082185.1 bacterium
AGCCCGTCGGTCTGACGGGCTCGCCCGCCGGCAAGTTTCGCATGCTTCAGTTCGTTGCGCGCCGTCTTGTGGAGGCCCTGGTGGTGGTGTTCCTGGCCCTCACCGTGGTCTTCGCTATTCAGTTCCTCGCGGGCGATCCGGTCAAGCTCTTCCTGCCGACGGACACGACACAGAAAGAGATCGAAGAGTTCCGCGAGCGCCTCGGGTTCAACGACCCCTGGCTGGTGCAGTACGTGCGATTCCTCAGTGGAGCACTCCGCGGTGACTTCGGCAACTCGCTCCGGCAGCAGGAGCCGGCGCTGGGCCTGGTGTTGCTCCGGTTACCGGCCACGCTTTCGCTCTCCGGTGTGGCGATGTTGCTGGCCCTGGCAATAGCAATACCCGTGGGCGTCATCTCGGCGGCGCGGCGCAACTCGTGGTTCGACCACCTAGGGATCGGCGCCACGGTGCTCGGCCAGGCCATCCCAGGATTCTGGCTGGGACTGATGATGATATACGTCTTCTCGGTCTGGCTGCGCGTGCTGCCGACAGGCGGGCGCGGCACCTGGCTGCACTTCATCATGCCGTCGATAACGCTGGCGGCGTTCGTGGCGGCCCGGTTCGCGCGGTTGACGCGCTCGATGATGCTGGATGTCCTCGGGCAGGACTACATCCGCACCGCGCGCGCTAAGGGGCTGGCCCCGATGCGGGTTCTCTACAAGCACGCGCTCAAGAACGCGTCCTTGCCCATCGTCACCCTGCTCGCGCTCCAACTCGGCCAGTTGCTGGGAGGCGCGGTCATCACCGAGACGATCTTTGCCTGGCCCGGGGTGGGGCGGTTCCTGGTGCAGGCGCTGCTGAACCGCGACTTCCCCGTCGTGCTCGTAGGCGTCTTCCTCACCGCGGTCCTGTACTCGGCGCTGAACCTGGTGGCCGACATTGCCTATGCGTGGTTAAACCCAAGGATCCGGTATGAGTAACGCCGCCGTGACCCTGGCACCGGCGCTGGCGGAGCCCCGACGCGCACGGAGGCGGCTGCCCCTGAACCGCTCCGGCGCACTCGGGTTGATCGTCGTCGTGCTGGTAGCGGGAGCAGCGGTGCTGGCTCCACTGATCACGCCCTACGGCCCCGCGGACAGCAACCTGGTCAAAACGTTGCAGCCGCCGTCGCGCGCTCACTGGATGGGCACCGATCAGCTCGGCCGCGACCTGTTTACGCGCATCCTCTACGGCGCGCGGGTCTCGCTGACGATCGGACTGGTCACGGTCGGCATCTCAGGGGTTATCGGGCTCGCCGTCGGCCTCATCTCGGGCTACCTGGGCGGGCTGACCGACGTGATCCTGATGCGGCTGGTGGACGTGCAGCTCTCCTTCCCATTCATCCTGCTGGCGCTCGTCGTAAACGCCATCCTGGGCATTGGACTGCAGAACATCATCCTGACGCTGATCATCACCGGGTGGGTCGTCTATGCGCGCCTAGTTCGGGGCGAGGTGCTGGCGCTCAAGACCCTTGACTATGTGGAGGCGGCGCGGGCGCTGGGGGCTCAGCAGATGCGGATCGTCGTCCGCCACCTGCTGCCCAACCTCTGGACCCCGGTCATAATCCTGTCGTCGCTTCAGGTTGCGCAGTTCATCGTGGCCGAGGCGGCGATCAGCTTCCTGGGGTTCGGCGTGCAGCCGCCCATGGCATCATGGGGCAACATGCTCAACGAAGGGAAGACGTACATCTACAATGCATGGTGGATGACCACGTTCCCGGGCGTGGCGCTGGTGCTGACCGCGCTGGGTGTGAACCTGGTGGGCGACTGGCTTCGGGACACGCTGGACCCTAGACTGGGTCCGTAGGATCACGCGAGAGAACCGCGAGAGAACAAAGGAGGCAACGCGATGCCGTTCGTACCGGCGGAGGTGTTCGCAGACCGACAGCGCAGGGTGCGCGAGTATCTGGCCGAGCACGACTACAAGGCGCTGCTCGTTACCGACCCACACCACTTCTACATGCTCACCGGCTTTCATCTGGACGTGGAGCCGTGGGAGCGGCCGGTGGCCGCGGTAATCCCCTCCGAGGGCGGGCCGTTCTTGGTTATGAACGAGCTCTCCACGCATCACCTGCTGATGGCCCGCGAGCGCGGCAGCCTGCACATCGCCGACTACGCTCTCTACGTGGAGCATCCGCGCGCCGTGAACCGAACCTACACGCGGGACCGCTGGCTCCAGTTGCTGGCCGCGAAGCTGCGGGAGTGGGGAGGGTTCAGGCGCGGCCGGCTGGCGGCGGACCGGATCTCGTCTTTCCGGGGTCTGCGCGCGCAACTCCCCGGGCTGTCCGAGTTCGGCAGCGCCTCGCGGTTCCTGGTTGAGATGCGTCAGGTCAAGTACCCGCAGGAACTGGAGATTATGCGCCAGGCCGCGGGGTTGACCGATTGGGGGCAGGATCGGTACATGGAGACCGTCCGGCCGGGCATGCTGGTGGCGGAACTCGATCTGGAGATCGCCCGGCGCATGGCCGTCGAGGGCGCCGCGCGGTTTCCTCAGGACCGGTTGGAGGTGCGCGTCTGGTCGCTGTCCGGCGCGGCCTCAGCGTCGCCCCACGGCACCGGCGCCGACTGCGGGGCCCGCTTCGAGAAAGGCGACGGCGTGGTCAACATCATCATCGTGCGCCTCAGCGGCCTGGTGGTGGAGAATGAGCGGACCCTGTTCCTGGGCGAACCGCGCAGTGACGTCCAGCGGCGCGCCTACGCCGCGGCCACCGAGGCCAACCTAGCCGCGCTCGAGAAGTTCGTCGCCGGCACCCTGGTTGCCGAGGCGGACGCAGCGGCCCAGCGCGTCATCGAGCAGCACGGCTTCGGCGACCACATCATGCACCGGACCGGTCATGGGATGGGCATCGCCGGCCACGAGTTCCCCGAGGACATGGCGTTCAACTACCGCCCGATGGTGGAGAACGAGGTCTACTCGTGCGAGCCCGGGGTCTACATCTACGGGGTGGGAGGGTTCCGGCAGGACGATACCGTGATCGTCGGCAAGACCGCGCCCGAGGTCATCACACACCGCAGCAAGCGGCTGGAGGATCAATTGGTGCCTGTCTAGCCCGGCAGTGGACCGGACGCTCGACGGGTCGCCACACAAAACCAGGCGCTGAGGGCGCTGCTCCTGTATTGAGCAGGGGTGCGCGTACTCGAGTGCGCCCGGCTTCGCGTGAAGGATGTCGACTTCGCGTCGAACCCGATGGCCGTGCGGGCAGGCAAGGGCGACAGGGATCAGGTGACCGGTCAGCGGCGCCGGCAGCGCAGGGCGTGCGACCTGCCACACCTTCCGCCATTCGTTCGCCGCCCACCTGCTCGAGGATGGGCACGACATCCACACTGTTCAGGAGTTCCTCGGACACCGAGACGTGCGCACGACCATGATATACACGCATGTGCTGAGTCGCGGCCCCGGGGCGGTCCGGCGCCCGGCCGATCGGTTGTCCGGGCCAAAGCGGAGGTGGGATAGCCATTATGGGGCGGCGGCGGGCGAAGGATCTCCCAGGGTTGCAGAGGCATCGCGGGCGCGAAAGAATGGGGACAAAGGGTAACCGGCGTGCTGGAGGGGGTTGCCGCGGTGGCGGCGTACAAAGGAAGCTGGATGGGTTAGGGGGGGGTAGGATGTTCTGCCCAGTTCTTGTTCGCCCCAACCCCCGCGGCGCCAGGCGGGCAGTGGCATACGAAGAGCGTAGACTCGTGCGTGGGCGATGCAGTGCGATTGCGGGGTGGCTGCGATGACGATCGAGGAACTCAAGAAGGAAGTCCTTCGGCTCGCCCCTGAGGCGCGTGCCCATCTCGCCCATGAGCTGCTCAGCAGCCTGGACAAGCTGAGCGCGGCTGAGGTCGAGAAGCTGTGGCTCGAAGAGGCCGCTCGTCGCGATGAGGAGATCGACACCGGCGCGGTCGAGGCGTACTCATTGGACGACGTGTTCGCCCGCGCAAGGGCACGCCGGGGATGATTCGCTCGGTCCTGATCCATCCCGGCGCCGAGGCGGAGATCAACGAGACCGCTGACTTCTACGACCTCGAGAGCGTGGGCCTGGGTGGCGTCTTTCTCGATGAGGTGGAACACGCCATCAGGGGCATCCGCGAGCTCCCCGATGCCGCTCCGCCCTTCGTCGGCCGGGTGAGAAAGCGGGTTCTTGCGAAGTTCCCGTACTCCCTTCTGTACTCCATCACAGATGACGAGATCCGTGTCCTGGCGGTTGCGCATCACAAGCGTCGGCCGTTCTACTGGCGCGGCAGGCGGTGACGAGAGCGGTGGGGGTATGAGAAGAGAGTACGACTTCTCGCGAGGCGTTGGGGGGCGAGCTCGAGTGCGCCCTCCTGGTGAACGGGGAGCAGCCTCCGATAGGACGACGTACCGTGAGTCCGATGCAGTCGACGACGAGCTGACACCTGCACAAATCCGCGAGCTGCGGCGGCGAATGGCGGATCTCGATGACGGCACTCGATACCTGCTCGTGTCACAGATGGGGCCGAGGTTCGCGCTGTACTACAACGTGTCTGACGATGTCTACGTGATGAATGACCCGCGCACTGCGACGTTGTTCAAACGACGCAAGGCCGCCCTCGCGGTGAAGGCGTTGCTGGGAGGGTCGATCCGCATCCTCCGCTGCAAGAGCAAGCGGGTCAACGGCGTTCAGGTCCCCGTGCTGGGCACCACGCGACGTGGTAGGGCGACCGTACGGCGTTCGTCGTCGAACCAGCGTCTGCGGTAGTGTCCCAGCAGGTGTGTAGAATGCCGGGCCCTTGACTAGGCCGGCCATCGTGCTGCGCGAATCATAGCCTGCTGGTTGCGAAGGCCCGCCCCTCTCGCGCCTACCGCCCCACACCCAGGAGCGTCATCACCGTACCCTTCACCCGCACGCGCACGGCCCACTCCTGTTCCCACGCCACCCTCGGGTCGGCCGGCCGCGGCGGGTGCACTAGGTTCAACTCCTGCCCGTATGCGATCATGCGCACCATCGCGCCGTCCGTGCCCCCAAAGATGCCCCTGGGCACCGCGCACTGCGTCGCGGAGGCGGGCAGGAGCACACGCTCATTTGTCCATCGCTCGATGTTCGCGTTTGACAGGTAGTCGAACAGGCCCATCCCCGCGTCGGGCAATTCGGACGAACTCCAGATGATGAAATCGCTGCCCTTGGCGCCAAAGGCGTTGATGAAGTAGGCGCGGGCAGCCTGAATCTGCCTCCACCGCAGCGGGATGCTCGCCTGCGGATCGCCCTGCGCGGACAGGTCGATCGCAGGCATCAAGTCCTGGTTCGGCCCGATCGCGAATCGCAGTCCCGCCGGAACGCCCTCGCCGGTCACCGCATGGTCGCCCTGAAGCGACGCTCCGTCGGGCAGCATCCGGCGGTCGCGCTCGTTGGGCCAGATCGAGTAGCCGGGCTGCGCGCGGGCGCCCCGCTCAGGCGCGAAGCGTCCCTCCCAGACCGCCGCCCAATCCTGAGGCGATGCCCTTGCGAAATCCAGCACGCGAGGCTGCCCTGCGCGCACATCAGCGCCGCAGCCCCAGTAGAACAGCAGTCGGCCCTTGGGCTGCTCCACCTCGCCCGGACCGCGGGCTTCAGGGCCGCCGGTCGCCGGCTCAGCCCTGACCGGCTCCAGCGGCAGGCTGGCTCCCATGCGCATAGCGGCAGGGATGGTTTGGGAGGCCTGCGTGCCCTGGGGGCGCGCGCGGGTGTGGAGGGCCACGTCCACATAGCGCCCGATCGCGGAACGCGTGTTGCCGAACGCGTTCCCTGCCTGACCGCCGGGCGGTACGGGAATCGGCACCGGCACCCCGGGCATTGCGAAGGTGTTGGTCGCCACGTCAATCCACAACTGCGCGATCGGCGGCCTGACTTCTTGCTGCTGCGCGCCAGCCGCGGTAGTCAGTACAAGAAGGGAAACAGCGGTCGCAAGAAGGCGGACAGATTTGCTACGCATGTTAGAACCCCCTGCCGGATCTTGACCTTATAACTACGCAGCCCTGCGCGCTATTCCTGTCTGGGACGCGCCAGAAACCGTCGAGGGCGAGCGGTTGCTCCGCTCGCCCTCGGTTTGGGTCAAAGGACCCCGGCTTGATCTCTACGCAAACCGGGCTTCGGTCGGAAACCACTGGTCGTCAACCTCGGCAAACCGGGCTTCGGTCGGAAACCACTGGTCGTCAGCCTCGGCAAACCTGGCCTCGGTCGGAAACCACTGGTCGTCAACCTGGGCGGAGCGAGCCTCCACCGGCAGAAGCTGATCCTCGGTCGGCAGCAAGTACGCGGATCCCGCGATGAGCGCAATTCCCGTTACCAGAGCAATCAAGGTCTTCTTCATTTTCGTTTCCTCCTTAGAAGTGTGGTTCAGAATCTCTTCTGATGTCATTACACCGCTTCCACGCTATCCGTACATCACACCAACGGCCGGTTGGCGCCTCCGACCTTCGACGGACCGCCTCGATCGGCCGAAAGACCGGCCGGACCCTCGCGGTCATCGCGCGGCTGGCCCCCAACCGCCCGGCGGATCGCGGTAATCAGGTCCCCACCGCACTTCTGCTTGACGACGAAGGCCGCTGCCCCAGCCATCTGGGCGCGCCTGCGGGTGTTGGGGTCGTCGTGAACTGTCAGGATCACGACCTGGGTGTCGGGCGCCGCCACGCGTACGGCGGCCGCCGCCTCGATACCATCCATACCGGGCATGCCGACGTCCATGATCACCGCGTCGGGCGCCAGGTCGGCGGCCAGGCGCAGTGCGGACGGTCCGTCGGCGGCCTCACCCACGACGGCAATGTCCGGCTCCAGCGCGAGCCGCATCCGCAGCCCCTGCCGGACTCCTTGCTGGTCATCCACTACGAGAAGTCGTATCATGGCTACATCAAATAATGCGCGCGCCCGGTGCCACGCGCCTCAGACTCTGGGAGTGGACTCTTGTGGGACCTTGAGCGGCGGTGCGCCTCCGCCCGAGGGACGATGCAGGGGAAGTATTTCGGACAGGAGAGGGCCGCGATGCCGATCCGAATCCTGATTGCCGATGACCACAGCGTTGTCAGACAGGGCCTGCGGATGTTCCTGGGGCTCGACCCCGAGCTTCAGGTGGTGGGAGAAGCCGTGGACGGCGCCGAGGCAGTCCGGATGGCCAGAGAGCTGCTCCCGGACGTCGTACTGATGGACCTCCTCATGCCGGTCATGGACGGGATTGCGGCCACAGAGACGATCCGCAAAGAACTGCCCGACGTCGAGGTCATGGCCCTCACCAGCGTCCTCGAGGATGCCAGCGTCGTGGCCGCGGTGCGGGCCGGGGCGATCGGATACATGCTCAAGAACACCGAGGCCGACGAACTGATCCGCGCCATCAAGGCGGCGGCCGAGGGGAGGGTTCAGCTCTCCCCGGAGGCGGCCGCGCGGCTGATGCGCGAGGTACGAGCACCCCAGAGCCCTGAGGCGCTCACCGAGCGCGAGACCGACGTGCTCCGGTTGATGGCCCAGGGACAGGCGAACAAGCAGATCGCCCGGGCCCTGCACATCGGTGAGAAAACCGTGAAGACGCACGTGAGCAACATCCTGGCCAAGCTCGGCGTGCAGAGCCGAACGCAGGCGGCGCTCTTCGCCGTCCGGATCGGGCTGGTTTCCCTAGACCATCTGGGCGAGGGAACGTGACCGATCGCCTGGCCGCGCTCTTTGGTGCGGCCCTGGACGGGATCGTTGTTGCCGACACCGCGCGCCGTTGCCTCTACGCCAATCCGGCGGTCTGCCAGACGATCGGCTGCGGCCCTGAGCACATGGTGGGTCGCGACGTGCTGACGCTCTTCCCCACCCCCGTCCGCCCCGGCATCCAGGAGGCCATCGAGGCGGCTCTCAAGGGACAGGCGCGCCGCCTGATCTCACCGGTATTGCGCATGGATGGCGAGGAGCACCAAATCGAATCCACCGCGTGTCCCATCTCCCTCGACGGGCAGGAGTTGGTGGCCGTCTTCTTGCGCGACGAGACCGAAACCCAACGCCTGGCCCGGAAGGCGGAGGCCATGGTGCAGATCGTCTCCAGCATGGCGCTGGCCGGATCCCTGGAGGCCACGCTGGATGCGCTGGCACGCACGGTCGTACGCGCGACCGGTGGCATGGCCTGCGGCGTTGTCCTTATGGACGAGGATTCGCAGAGAGTTCGCATGACGGGAACGTATGGGCTCTCGCCCCAGCATGTAGCCGGAATGCGCGCCGCGGTTCGTGCCGGGACTCCTCCGCCAGGCCTGCAGGCGGTACAGACGAAGCAGCCGGTGGTGCGGCTTAACGCCCGCAACGAGATGCTGGCCGACCCGCGCTACGCCCCTGTTCACGACGCCGCGCGCGAGGCGGCGTGGGATGCCATCGTCTCCGTGCCGCTCCGGTACTGGGGGCGCGTGATCGGAGCGCTGAACATGTATTATCCCAGCGGCCGGATCCCCGGACAGTCGGAGGTGGACTTCCTGGCCACCATCGCGGACCAGGCGGCCGCCGCCGCGGAGAACGCCCGTCTATTCGTGGAGGCCCGCGACAAGGCCGCGCTGGAGGAGCGGCAGCGGCTGGCCCGTGAATTGCACGACTCTGTGTCTCAGGCGCTCTATGGCATTGTCCTGGGCGCCCGCACGGCCCAGACATGGCTGGAGCGCGAACCGGCCAGGGCGGCTGAGCCGATGGGCTACGTGCTGTCGCTCGCCGAGGCCGGCCTGGCCGAGATGCGCGCGCTGATCTTCGAGTTGCGTCCTGAGGCGCTCGAGACAGAAGGACTGGTGGCGGTCCTGAACAGGCAGGTGGAGGCCATTCGTGCCCGCCACGGACTCGATGCCCGTGCCGCCTTGCCCGATGAGCCCGACGCCCCGCTCGACGTCAAGGAGGCGATCTACAGGATCGCCCAGGAAGGACTCCACAATATCGTCAAGCACGCGAAGGCCACCCGGGTGGATCTCCGGCTCAGCCGCGATGACGGGGGGTTCTGGGTCGAGTTGGACGACGACGGCCAGGGATTCGACTCGGAGGGGACGTTCCCCGGACACCTCGGCCTGCGCTCAATGCGCGAGCGGGCCGAGCACCTGGGAGGCTCCCTGGGGGTCTCCAGTGCTCCGGGGGAGGGAACACGCATACGCGTCCACATCCCCATCGCAGGCCCCACCTAAACCCCGTCTGGTGGTAGTATGCGGAAGAGGTGACGCAGCCATGGAGATCTTCCGACCCGAGGACGTCCCAGCCGAAGAGCCCGAGAACCTACCCGGGGTCAAGATCCGCTGGGTCATCGACAAGAAGCGCGGCGCAGAGAACTTCGCCATGCGCGTTTTCGAGGTCGCGCCCGGCGCTGAGACGCCGCTGCACGACCATTGGTACGAGCAGGAGATGTACCTCCTCGACGGCCGCGGCGTGATGGTGGGCGAGCAGGGCGAGTGGGCGCTGGAACCCGGCATGGTGATGTGGGTGCCGCCCCACGAGCGGCATCAGATCAAGAATACCGGCGCGGGGCCGCTCAAGTTCATCTGCTGCGTTCCTCAGAAGAAGCCGAACCCGCAGGCTCCGTAGCCGGCGCCGGAGCGGCCGCCTTCGCGCGCTCCAGCGCCTCCTCTGCCTCCCGCACTTCCACTGTGGCCGGACGCCACGTGCCGTAGCGCACCCGCTCATATGCCGCGGTGAGCATCTCTACCTCACCTTCGGCCCCGGGCAGCACCCCGCGCAGCCGCGGTTCGTGCTCGCGCGGCGTAGCCCAGGCATGGCGCGGCGCACCCAAACCGGCGCCGAGGCCGAGCAGCTCGCGGTATATCCGCCGGATCGCTCCAACCGCCGGCGCGGCCGGCCCGTCGTCATCTTCCTGCCGGCGTCCCAGCCGCGGCAGCCGGCCGGCCAGAGCGCGCAGAATTTCACGCACCGACCATACCGACTCGTGATCGTCCTCGTCGGGCCTGCGCTCGCGCCGCCGCCGTAGCACGACGGCAAAGGCCATGCCGACGACCAGGATCGCGATCACGGCCAGCACCATGCCCCACCGCGCGCCTGAGACCACCTGAGGGTGCATCTCGATCTCGCGCAGGCGGCGGATCAGGTCGTCGAAAACCATGGGGGCAGGACCGATCTCAGGTATCTCGCGGCGCGGCAGGCGCGAGAGGATCGCGATGAGCACCCTCACGACAAGGCCCGCCACCACGAACAGCACCACGAACAGCGCCTCTACCACGGGTATCAGCGGCCGGAGCACTACGCCGAGGTACTTGAAGACATCGGCGGTGGCCATACCGGCCATCATGCCCGCCGCCAGCATTATCAGGCCGACGACGCCCGTGATCAGCAGCAACCAGGCACGGCCCGGGACCTGGCTGCGCTCGTCCGGCCGGCTTTGCTCCCAGATGGCGGCCAATCGCGCCAGCGCCAATGCCGAGAGCCCCAGGAAGAAGAACGCCAGCATCATCGGCGGCATCTCGGACCCGGCGGCCGCAAATCCCTGCGCGTCGGCATAGACCACGGCGGCAGCAAAATAGACGACAACCATTCCCACGCCGGTCTTGTACGCCTCCTCGATCTCGATGGCTCCGACGTGACGCGCGCCCAGCACCAGCCCGCGCCACCACAGGCACGCGGCGACGAGCGCGGCGGATGCGGGTTTAGGAACCTCCGGCAGGACATCGTGGGCGGCCTGGAGCAGAATCGCCACCCAGGTGGTATGCCAGAGTGGAAGATGGGAGTAGTACTGCTCATGGACGGCCGCAAACCCCAGAACGGCCCCGGCGCCGACCAACAGGATGCGCGCATGCCGCAGCGAATCGCCGCCGACCGCCCTCCACGGCAGGCTGTCCCGGTCTGCGATCTGCCGGGCCGCCACCTGCGCGCCCACCAGCAGCAGGAACGCCCACCCCGCCGACAGTAGGGGACCGGTGGCGCCGTAGAACCCCCCACCGGCCACGATGAGCCATGGGTAGAGCCAGCAGAACTCCATCACCACGCGTGCGACGGGCAGCAGCCGGCCCACGCCCTCCCAAAACCCGTCGGGACGGCGGGGCGCATCGCGGTGCTCCGCCACGCCAGGAGCACGCTGGCTCTCAGACGAGTCGGATCTCGTCCATCGCACGCCAGCCCGCCTCCCCTCTCACGCGATGCGTGGGAATGCCGAGTTGTGGATCGGCCACCCGATCGCCGATGAGCACCAGGACCGCGCTGTGCCCGGCCTCCTGGAGCCGGGCGATGCCGGCCAGCAGCGGCGAATCTACAACGGCGGTAACGACGATCGCGGTCGTGCCCCACGGAAGCGCCCCTGCCTCGAGCGCCATCAGGTCGCCCAGCGGCATGACGGGAGTGGAAAACACCTTGGCCAGCGCCTCCAGGATCGCCGTAAGGTGCACCGCGCCCAGCGCCGGCGCCAGCCGCACGCGCCGCAGCCCCTCGGGCAGGTATCCGTTTGCGTGCAGCCCGACGGGGATCCCCTGCTCCTCCGCCCAGGCCGCGAGCGACGCCGCGACCATGATGTTGAGCTCCAGCAGCGGGCGGATGAAGCCCCGGTACTCGGCGTACTCGCCCAGGGTGTCCATGTTGAGCAGGATCGCCAGCCGCTGGGTCGTGGTGGACTCGTACTGCCGCGTCTGCAGGCGTCCAATGCGCGCGGTGGCCTTCCAGTGGACGCGGCGGACGGGATCGGTAGTCTGGTAGATGCGCACTCCGATGGTGCGGGTCGGGTCCTCAAGCAGCGGACGCGGCGCGCGGTGGTCGCCGATCGGATGAAGCGCGGGAATCCCCAACGCCTCCAGCGGCACGATCTTGGGATAGACGGTCAAGTAATCGGCCCCCTCCAGGGTGCGGCCCTGCGAGGTGAGCCCGAACAGATCGCCCGAGCGCAACCGCGCCGGTCCCAGCGGGAAGTACCCGCGAGCCATGCAGGTGATGGTGACGCGCCGGCGCACGCGCTCGTACCACCGCAGCGAGAACAGGTGCACCAGGTGCTGGCGACGCTGGCGCAGGCTGGGGATGATGCGGCCGCGCCTGGGCACGACCTCTTCCGGCAGTTCGTCGGTGACCTCGAGCCAGGCAAGAGGGAGCGGCTTGCGGTTGGTGACCTCCAGCGTGAGGGTGATCTCTTCGCCGTGGAACGCTCTCCGCGGTACAAACGATCGGCGGAACGCCACGCTGTGGAGACAGTACCGGTGCGACAGATAAGAGGTCCCGGCGCCCAGCAGCACAACCAGACCAACCAGGAACGGCCCTCCGCTGTGCACGGCGAGGCCGAGGATGAGCAGCAGGATCCCAACTATCAGCCATCCCTGCGAGAACATCTCTGCCTATCCCGCGGCAGGCGCCGTGCCGCTACGGCCGCGCTTCGCGCTCCACGGGTGCCGGCACGCCGCACAGCACCTCGTCTGCGATCTCACGTGCGGTCCGGTCGCGCAACCGCGCGCCGCTGCCCAGGATCAGCCGGTGGGCCAGCACCAGCGGCGCCATGGCCTTCACGTCGTCGGGCAGCACGAACTCCCGCCCCCGGATCGCCGCCAGTGCCTGCGCGGCGTGATGGAGCCCCTGGCTGCCGCGCGGGCTCATTCCCAGTTCGACCTCGGGATGCACCCGCGTCGCCCTGGCGATGGCGACGACGTAGGCCTCCACCGCCGGGCTGACGTGCACGGCGCGGACCGCCTCCGCCATTGCCAGCACGGCGTCGGGAGTCGTCA
This sequence comes from bacterium, assembly GCA_031082185.1. Taxonomy (NCBI): domain Bacteria; species bacterium. The sequence goes on from JAVHLI010000008.1 coordinate 12,637, forward strand.
CCGGCTCAAGATCTTCCAGCGGCCGGCCGGTCCTGTAGCGCCGCAGGATCTCCTGCTCGTCCTCTGCCGACGGGTAGCCCAGTGCCAGGCGAAGCAGAAACCGGTCGAGTTGCGCCTCTGGAAGCGGGAACGTGCCCTGCAGCTCCACCGGGTTCTGGGTGGCCAGCACCACGAACGGCCGCGGCAGCGTCCGCGTCTGCCCCTCGACCGTGACCTGCCGCTCCTCCATGCTCTCCAGCAGCGCCGACTGGGTGCGGGGCGTGGCGCGGTTGATCTCGTCGGCCAGCACGATCTGGGCAAAGACCGGGCCCGGCCGGAACTCGAAGGCCGCCGTCCTCTGGTTGAAGAACTCCAGTCCGGTGATGTCCGAAGGCAGCAGGTCCGGGGTGCACTGGATGCGCCGGAACGAGCATCCCAGCGAGCGGGCCAGGGCCTTGGCCAGCATCGTCTTGCCGATGCCCGGGACATCCTCGATGAGGACGTGCCCTTCGCAGAGCACCGCGACCAGCGCCTGCTCGATGACGTCGGGCTTGCCGACGATCACCCGCTCGATGTTGGCGCGCACGCGGCGCGCCAGCGTCGCGACCGAGGCGATCCCCGCAGCGGCCGGCACGTCCATGGGGCGGCCTTCGGCACGACCGGGTGCGGCCCCTCCTGCAGGATGATTTAGGCGGCGGACGTCGAACAGTCGAACAGCAGACCGGAGGCGCCGATGAACCGCGAGTATCACCACTGGATCAGCTCCACCCTGGGCCGGACCATGGAGACGCTGGTCTACGGCCATGCCGGTGCGCCGGTACTGGTCTTCCCTACCACAATGGGTCGGTTCTACCAGTACGAGGACTTCGGTATGGTGGCGGCGCTGGAGCGAAAGATAGACGCCGGATTGATCCAGCTCTTCTGTCCGGACAGTGTGGACGCGGAGTCGTGGTACAACCGTGCGGTGCCACCGCGACAGAGGATACTCCGGCACCTGGACTACGAACGGTACATCCTGGGCGAATACCTCCCGTTCATCCGCAAGCACAACCCCGGACCGTTGCTGGTCACCGGCACCTCGTTCGGCGCCTACCACGCCGCCAACCTGGCGTTCCGCCACCCCTCCCTGGTCGCCAAGCTGGTTGCGCTGTCCGGCCGGTACGACATCAAGGGGTTCCTCGACGGCTACAACGACGATGACGTCTACTACAACTGCCCGCTGGACTTCCTCCCAAGCCTGACCGACGAGACCTACCTGCGTCCGATGCGGCGCATGCAGATAGTGCTGCTCTCCGGCGAGCACGACATCGCACTGGCTTCCACCCGCGCCCTTTCCGCAACGCTCAGCGAGAAGGGCGTGGAACACCAAATGGCCACATGGTGGGAACGCACGCACGACTGGCCGCTCTGGCGGGAGGCGATCCCGCACTACCTGTAGCAGCAGGAGCCCCGCGCATGAACCAGACGCGCAAGATCGGTTTGCTGGTCGGTCACGAGGAGTCGTTCCCTGCCGCGCTGATCGAGCACATAAACCGGCGCGGCGCCGACGGAGTGACCGCGGAGTTGTGCTGCCTGGGCGGAACGCGCCTGGACGATCCACGGCAGTACGCGGTCGTCATTGACCGGATCTCACACGAGGTCCCCTACTACCGTACCTACCTCAAGTACGCGGCGCTGGCGGGCACGGCGGTCATAAACAACCCCTTCTGGTGGTCGGCCTCTGAGAAGTTCTTCGGGACCGCGCTGCTGGCGCGCCTGGGGATCGCGGTGCCGCGGACCGTGGTGCTGCCCAACAAGGCCTACGCCCAGGACGTGGCGCCGGAGTCGCTGCGGAATCTGCAGTACCCGATTCCCTGGGAGCAAATCGCCGAGTACGTGGGCTTCCCGGCGGTGCTGAAGCCCAACACCGCGGGGGGGTTCAAACAGGTCTTCAAGGTCCACTCCCTCGAGGAACTGTGGCGCTGCTACGATCAGAGCGGCCTCCAGACGATGATCCTGCAGGAGTACGTCGAGTTTGACCACTACGTCCGGTGCGTCTGCGTCGGCCGGCGCGAGATCATGCCCATCCGGTGGGATCCGCGCCTTTACTGGACAGAGCGGTACATCGTGGACCACCAGCACCTCACGCCGGAACTGGGCGCACGGGTGGTGCACGACGCGCGCCTGGTCTGCGAGGTTCTGGGCCTGGACATGAATACCGTCGAGTTCGCGATACGGGACAACGTGCCCTACGCGATCGACTTCGTAAATCCCGCGCCGGACTTCGAGCGCGCCCGCATCCGGGACGTCTATTTCGAGTGGGTCGTCGAGAAGATGGCCGACCTGGCGATCGCCTACGCGCGGGGAGCGGAAAGGCCGCCGGGACGGCTGCGATGGGACCGGTTCCTCCGCGAGGCCGGAATCGAGGAGTGAGGCGACCGCCACGGCGCACGGCGCTGGCGCTCCTGGCCGCGCTGGCGCTGCTGGCGACGCCGGCGCTGTGGACCACTGACTCTGCCGCCCCCGGCCCCGCGGCCGCTGCGGCGGCAGGATCTGCCCGTCCTTGGGCCCGCGCGATTGAAACCTTCCCCATCTACGGCCGGACGGTGACCTACGAGGCGCTGCGTGCCGGTACGATCGAGGAGACGGTCTTCGTCCGCGCTGAGGTGGCGAAGCTCTCCTTCGTCAACCAGGGACTGACCGGTCTTGTGGTCGCGGTCAACGGCCATGAGCTGCCGCTGGAGGATAGGCCGGGAGCGGTTCTTGACCTCAGCGGCCTGGTCCGATGGGGACCGAACCGGATCCGCATCGCGGCGCGCGCTCCACCCGGCGCCTCGGCCACCTTCGGCATCGAGATCCCTCGGTTCATCCGCGCGGTGTTCTTCCACACCAACGACGTCCACGGCGCGCTGGAAGGCCTGGCCGCGCAGGCCGCGGAGGTCAAGCGGGTTCGCGCGCACAACCCGAACGCCTACTTCGTCGTCGCAGGGGACATCTTCTCGGGTAACCCGGTGGCCGACCTGACCGCCGGCAGGTCGGTAATCGAGGCGCTCAACGCGATGGGCGTCACCGCGCTGGCCACAGGCAACCACGAGTTCGATCACGGACCGGCAGAGACCCAGTCTCGCAGAAGCGAGTCGGCCTTCCCCTGGCTGGGCGCCAACATCCGGATCGTCAACCGCACGGCAACGCCCATAGCACCCTTCGATCCTTACCTGATACTGACCACCGACCTGGGGCAGCGCGTCGCCCTCTTCGGCCTCACCGAGACGCCGCCGTCCACGCGCCGACAGAACGTCGTCGGCCTGGAGTTCCTCGAACCGGTGACGGTCGCGCGCGTCATGGCCGCGCAGCTGCGGCAGCAGGCAGACCTCGTGGTGGCCGTCACGCATCTGGGCGTGGAGGTGGACCGCGAGGTCGCCCGGGCCGCCGGAGACCTCGACCTCATCATTGGCGGGCACTCCCACACCGTGCTGCGCGTCCCGGTGGTCGAAAACGGAATACCGATTGTGCAGGCCGGCGCCAACAGCCTGTTCCTGGGACGGGCCGATCTGGTCCGCGACCTGACCGTGCGGCGAAGCAGCGTGGTAGCCGCTCTGATAGAGACCAGGGCCCTGCGGGAGGAAGACGCGGCCGTGCGTTCAATCGTGGAGAGATGGAACGCGCGCCTGGCCGCCGAGCTCGACCGGAGGGTAGGCCACGCCGTGGCCCCGCTCGGCCGCGATAACCGTACCACCCGTGATGTCAGCATGGGGAATCTGATCGCCGACGCGACCCGGGCCGCCTTCGACCGGGCCGACGTCGGGATGACCAACAGCGGCGGCATCCGCGCCTCGATCCCGGCCGGGCCGATCACGCTGCGCAACCTGTACGCGGTGATGCCATTCGCCAACTACCTCCTGCTCTTCGAGATCACCGGCGAGCAACTGCGCGAGGTCGTGCGCACGTCGTACTCGCGGCGCAACCAGGTGGACCTCCAGGTATCGGGGATGACCATCCGGTACCTGGTGGACGCGGAGCGCTGGCTGCTCGACGCCGAGATCACCGTTGCCGGCCGGCCGCTGGATCCATCCCGGCGGTATCGCGTGGCCGTCAACGACTACATGGGCACGGGCGGAGGAGGGTATCCCTTCCCTGCCTTCGGCCCGCCTGTTGACACCTCGTCCGGCACCGACGTCCTGGAACTCGCGGCGTTCATCGAGAAGACGCTGCGGGGCGTGGTTAACTACCCGCCTGCCGAGGGTCGGATCCGCGTAGAGGTCAGGCGGTAGATCGTGGGGGGCCGATGCCACCACAGCGGCTGACGGTCCTGGTCAACAGCGCTCCGGTGACGCTGTGGCAGGGCGCTCACGTGAAGGACGCCCTGGTCGGCGCCGCAGGTGGCCGCCATCTGGTGCGGAAGGTCGAGGCCGGCACCCACGTGGTCCTGGATGAGAATGTCGGGGCCGAGGTGGATCTGGGCGGAGCGTTGTACGCCGGGCAGCGGTTGTGCGTCGAGGCCCGCCGGTAGAAGTCTCTCTAAGGTGGTTACCCGGTGGGCGGCGGGGCTGGCGGATTCCAGCCGCTCCCGGGAATCACCCGCGGCCTGTACCCGATCACGTCCACGGTCGTCCGCCCGAGATAGCCCGGGGCGGTCTTGCCCGAGTAGTACAGCGAAATGACCAGGCCCTTGAGCCCGATCTCAATCATTCGCAGCACCGCGCCCAGGGGCCCCCTCCAGCGATGACCGGCTCGGGCCAGAGCCAGGATGAACCGGATGCCGGACGTCGGCTTGAGGGAGAGGATCCGCAGCAGCAGCCGGATATCGGCGACGTCCCCTGGGGGCATGTAGCGGAGCAGGTCGTCCACGTAGCGGACGCACCCGGTGGCGGAGAAGGCCGGCAGTGGCCCGTGGGCCGGGGCCACTATGTCGCCCACCCTCTCCAGGGCCCGTACCTCCCGCGGCGTGAGGATCGGCGTGCGGATCGCGGAAGGCGCCTCCGAAGGCGGTATGCGCGCGGGATCGGAGATCACTCGATCACCCCTTTGAGGATCTCTTCGCTTGCCCTGTGGCTGAGCGCCATGATCGTCAGCGCAGGGTTGATCCCTGGCGCGGCAGGGAAGATGCTCGAGTCGGCGGCGTAGATGTTGGGGAAGCCGTGGAGGTTGAATCCTCCGCCGACCGCGGAGCGCTGCGCGTCCTGGCCGATCGCCAGTCCTCCCATCAGGTGCAGCCCGAAGGTCATCGGGCAGTGCAGGATGGTCCGGGCGCCCACGCTCTCGAGGATCTCCCTGACCGCGAGCAGCCCTGCCTTTCCGCGGCGGACGTCTTCGCCCTCCAGGCGCTTCGCTATCTGGAGCCTGCCCCGGGCATCCACGCTGATCCGGCCGGGAACCGTGTCCTGCACGGCTACCTCTACCGAAGCCAGGTGCCGGTATCGAAGCATGAACGCCTGGAGGCGCGCGCCGATCCCCGGATAGAGCATGGCCACGGAGGTCGGCGGGGCGAAGACGTTCTCAAGCTTGAACCCCGCCTTCCTGAACCGCGGATCGTCGGACTTGCAGGCCTGGAAGGCGCCCTTGTGGGCGTCCACCGGTTCGTCGAACTCGGCGAAGGTCATCAACTGCGGGTGGCAGTAGAATCCCTTGCCCAGCGACGGCAGGCGCTTCTCGAATCCAGAACGCAGCAGGAGGCGCGCGTTGCCCAGCGCGCCGGCCGCTAGGACAACCCTGGGGGCGCAGATCTCTTGAGGCCGGCCGTGGTGGGTGCCGGACAGCCGCACCCCGTCAGAGGAGGGCTCGATGTGCTCTGCCTGAAACCCTGGCCACACCTGCAGCCCCAGCGCCTGCGCCCATCGGATGAAGGTAATAAGGGTGCTCTGCTTGGAGTCGCGCCGGCACCCGTTCAGGCAGGCGATGCAGTCATTCCCCTCCTCTATCGCGCAGTCGGTCTCCCCGCGGCGCAGCGGCGCCCACCTGTATCCTCGCTTCTCGCAGCCCTCGACGAACAGGCGGGCGTTGCGGTTGTGGTGCGTCGCGGGGACCTCCCTGATGTTGAGGCGGCCCTCGACCTCCGCGTAGTGCCGGGCCATCTCCTCCCCGGACAGGAACCCGATCCCGGACGCCGCCTGCCAGGCCGCCCACGCGTGCTCATCAAAGCGGTCGAGCAGGCACTGGTTGACGACCGAGGTGCCGCCCAGGCAGCGGGCCCGCAGGAACGCCATCTCCGCTGTGGTGCTGAGCTCGAGCCCGCCTCCCCAAAACATCCGGGCAGAGCCGTCCATGTCGTTCTCGGGGAAGGTATCCGCGCCGTAGGCGTCGCCGGCTTCCAGCAGCAGACACCGCATGCCCCCCTCCGTCAGATAGTAGGCGATGACCCCGCCGGATGTCCCGGAGCCGACAATGACGCAGTCAAACCGGCCGCTCATGTGCGGAACGCTCGGCGCAACGGGCAGAACGCAGGCACGCGCGCCGCCACCCAGCGGGCGCCGAGCGCGGCAAACGGCAGGACGATGAGCAGCGGGGCAGGGGTAAGCGGCCAGAACGCGCCGGTCTGCAGCACATCGAGATAGTACTTGAAGCCAATGGTCAAATCGGGCAGGTACCAGGCGAAGCTGGTGTTGTAGAGGACGTAGAAGATCCCAATCTGGAACGCCAGCCACCAGGCAACCATGAACGACATGGTGACCGCGTTGACCGCAACCGCCAGCGGTGCCCTGTGGCGACTCAGCACGCCTACGACGATGGCGGCGAGGAGCAGCGCGATCATCGCGTCCACAGTGCGCTCCGTGAAGAACCGCATTATCTGTTCCTCGGTGTTGAACGCGCTCAACGACCACTTGTAGCCGCGGCCGAAGTACAGGCCTTGATAGATCAGGGTGTATACGGCCGTGCCGGCCAGCGGCGCGCGCCAGTCCCAACGGGCTCTGACTACGACGGCCATGTAGGCCGCGAACAGTAGCATGACCAGCAGCGCGATGGGCAACCGTGCCAGCCGTTCACGTGTCAGGCGAGCGGCCTTGACCGAGGCGGCCTGCTTCCAGGTGGCCTCTGTGTCCGCGTCCGCGGCCTGGTACGCTTTCTCGGTCTGACCGGCGGCAAGGGCCTCTCTGGCCTGCTCCAGTTGCAGGTGGGCGAACGGGGCCGCGCCGATCACCCGCGCATACTGGGCATAGCGCTCGCGCAACTGCGCTGCGGCGTCCACCGCGCGTCGGGCGCGCAGGCCCTCCGGCAGGTCAAGCATATCGAAAAGCGGCCGGCCCTGGTTGTGAGCAGGGATGCTCGTACCCAGGAGCACGGCCACGGTGGGCGCTATGTCCGCCTGGGCCGCTTCCGCGTATCGGCCTGGCCGGATTCCGGCCCCGGCGGCTACCAGCGGAATGGTGAGCACCTCCCTCTCCCAGCCGCCGTGCCCGCCGCGTTCCAGCATGCCGTGGTCGCCGGTGACCAGTATGGTGGTGTCGCGCAGATCGAGCGCGGCTACCAGGCGACCGATGCGCGCATCAATCGTGGCGATGGCGTCCGCGTACTCTCGGCTGGCCGCGCCGCGGGCGTGCCCGGCGTTGTCCGGCTCGGCCAGGTGTATGAGCAACAGATCCGGCTTCTTCTCGGCCAGGACGCGCAGCGCCGTCGCCTCTATCTGATCGTCCTGCCGGCGCACGCCCTGCAGGTCGGAGTACGGGTCGCTCGGCCCCTCGATCCCAATGTTGATGTCAACCCCGCGGGCGTAGAGCTGCGGCCACCCGGATCCCGCGCCGACGATTGCCGTGGTGAGCCCCTTGCGCTTGGCCGCCTCGAAGATCGTGTCCACCAGGATGTCGCGTTTGTAAAAGTTAGTTGTGACCCCGTTCTGCTCTTGCCATGCGCCGGTGCCGATGGTCGTCCAGGTGGGATACGAGAGCGAGGGCTGACCGGCGCGCGCGGTGCGCTCTGCTCCGATCTCGCGCAGTCTGTTGATGGCGGGCAGGGTCCTCGAGGCGTCGGCGCGCAGGGCGTCCACCACGACCACCACCACCCGGCGGGAGACCGCGTCGCCCTCCTGGCCCGGCGCAATAGCGCTCAGGTATGGACTCTGGTATTTTGCGACGGCGTCCCAGGAGTAGAGGGTGAGCTGCGGCGCGCCCAGGCGCGCCCACGCCAGCAGGACGATCGGAACGAGCAGCAGGTGTGCTATCTCTTTTCGCACGGTCGCCTCCTCTTGTCGAGTTCGCTCTTCACAACTGGCACCGGCCGTATCCCCGATATGTGGGTGCCCGATGCTCGACGCGGTCTCCGCGGACGAACAGGTACTCGTTGAAGTGCTCGGCAGGCTCGCCTGCCTTGGCATGCCGGAAGAAGACAGGGTCGCCCAAGCCCAGTGTCACTCCCGGCGGGACGCGCAGGGGGGTCTGCACCTCCCCGGCGCCCTCGAAGGGCAGGAGCTTCATCCCCGCGGGCAGGGCAGGCTGGGGCAGCCGATCGCGGCCGGCCTCGCCCGAGGCGATGTAGCCGCCGCCGTGGCAGGTGACGATCCCCGGATCCGGCCGGCGCACAATCTGAAGAGCGAAGAACAGCGCCGGAACCAGATCGAGCCGCGGATAGTAGTCAAATAGGTGGCCGGTCAGGAAGCCCGATCCTGCAGTGACCTCGGTCACGGGGGCCTCTGTCACGGTGGAGAACAGGCTCCCGGTCCCGCCCCCGTTGAAGACCTCGATCCGTATCCCCCGGTCGGCGAGCAGGCCGGCGATGCGCGCCCGCGCCTCAGCCACGCGCGGCACCGAAAGCCGCTTGATCAACCGCCTGGCAGGATTGAGCAGGGGCGAGTGCGGGTTGGCCTCACCCACGCCCGCGATCTGGCCTTCGTAGCCCATCACACCCCTCAGCGACAGGTGCGGAAACGCCGGCACGCGCTCCGCCATCCCAACGACCGCCTCCGAAGTGCGCAGCGGGCTGCGCCGCACTCCCAGGTGCAGCATCCCTCCCAGCGGTCGGTACGAGAGATCCGCCTCGACCACGACGGGGATGATACTCTGCGCCTCCCGGGCAGCGCTGTCGGCCCGCTCCAGGTGCTCCACGCAGTCCACGACGACCGCGGCGCATGGCCGCTCCCGGTTGACCGCCGCCAGGAGCCGCATGTCAGAGTCCTGGACCGTGGGGTAGGCCACCAGGAGATCATCGAAGCCCTGCTCGAGCAGGAACGCGGCCTCCTCCACCGCGTAGGACATCAGTCCGCGGATCGTGCCCTGACCGCGATCTAGGATGTAGCGAATCAGAGCAGGACAGCGGACGGACTTGGTGGCCAGCCGGAGCGTTTTGCCGGCCCGCCGCACCGGAGCGACCATCGTCTCCACGTTGCGGTCCACCGCGTCCATGTCCACCAGCGCCAGCGGCAGTCGTTCGCCGTGGATTGCCTGGGAGTACCTCTGGTAGAGGCCGGCGTCAATCGTGGGCATGGGTTTCCACCCGCTACCAGTTTCCCACCTCCCCGCGGTTCTCCTCTTGTGGCCGATGGGTCTGTTCTTCGTGGGCCTAGCGCCGCAGAATAGGAGGGGGAAAGGGGGGCAACGATCGTGAGGATCTCGTGGAGAAGCGAGGTATTGAGCCTTGCGCTCATCGCGGCCATGCTGGTGCTGGCAGGGCTGACCTGGGGCGCAGCCCCGGAGCGGCTGCCGGTTCACTGGGACATCAAGGGGACGCCCGACCGGTTCGGCGGCAAGGCAGAGGGACTTCTTGCCATCCCGGCAACCGCGGTGGGCATCTATGTCCTGATGCTCGTCCTGCCTCGCTTCGATCCCCGGCGCAGGCACTACGAGCTCTTTGCAGGCGTTTACAACCTCATCCGAACGCTGCTGGTCGCGTTTCTGTTCGCCCTGTACCTGGTAGTCGTGCTCTGGGCGCGCGGAATCCCGGTCCGCGTGGAGAAGATCACGCCCCTGCTGGTCGGCGCGCTGTTAATTGTCCTGGGGAGCTACATGGGTAAACTGCGCTCAACATGGTTCGTGGGAATCCGCACGCCGTGGACGCTTTCCAGCGAGGAGTCGTGGAACAAGACCCACCGGCTGGGGGGAAAGGTGTTCATCCTTGGCGGCGCGGCATCAATTCTGGTAGGGCTACTGCGCTCGGAGTACGCGGTGTGGGCGATGATCGCGCTTCTGGCAGGGGGAATGCTCGCTCTGACGGTCTTCTCGTACATCTGGTGGAAGCACGACCCGAACCGGCAGGAAATCCCGTGACAGGGAGGAGACTGCCATGCGCGAGGGCAGGCTGTGGATCGGCGGCGGGTGGTCCGAGAGCGGAAACTGGGCAGTGGGCCAGGACCCCTGCACCGGTGAGGACGCCTATCGGTACGCGGTAGCCGGGCCAAACGATGTCCGGCAGGCGGTGGATGTGGCCCGCCGGGCCCAACCGGCCTGGGCAGAGAGCTCCTGGTCCACCCGGCGCAGCGTGCTGCGGCGAGCCATGCACTTGATGGTGGATCGCATCGACGAGATATCGGCGACCATCCTGCTGGAGACCGGCAAGCCTCCCTGCGAGTCTGTCGGCGGCGCGGAGATCCCGACCGGCCTTGAGTGCCTGGCATACTACGCGGCGGAGGGGGATCGGGTTTTGCGCCCGCGCGCACTCCGGACGCGCTTCCGGCCCTACTTCTTCGGCAAGTCCGGCCGGGTGTACCGGAAGCCCCTGGGCGTGATCGGGGCCATCACGCCGTGGAACCTGCCCTTCTCGCTTGCGATGGGCGCCATCGTGCCTGCCCTGGTGGCCGGGAACGCGGTGGTCGCCAAACCGTCGGAGTATGCTCCCCTGACCGTCCTGGAGATCGCGCGCGCCTTCGCGGATGCCGGCCTGCCCGCCGGGCTGTTCAATGTGGTCCCCGGCGGCCCCGAGACCGGAGCGGCACTCGTGGCTTCACAGACCGATCGCATCGTGTTCATCGGCAGCGCCGCCACCGGGGCTTCGGTCGCGCGCGCCCTGGCGGATGCGGGCAGGAGGCCCCCGCTGCTCGAGTTGGATGGCAAGGATGCCATGGTTGTCTGCGCGGATGCGGACGTGGCCTACGCGGCGCAGGGCGCGGTGTGGAACGCGTTCAGCAACACCGGACAGCTTTGCTGCTCGGTGGAGCGGGTCTACGTCGTCCGCGAGAGAGCCGAAGCCTTCGTTGATCGGGTGCTACAGGCCACCGCGCGCCTGACAGATCTGGCCGGGTTCACCGAGCACGCGGGCCGCCTGCACGCCCCGGCCACGCACTGGGCCTTCGGCCCGCTGATCAGGGAGTCGGCGCGGCAGAGGGTGCACCGCCACGTTACCGACGCGGTCGAGCGCGGGGCTCGGCTGCTGACCGGGGGCCGCATCCCCGAGGGGCCGGGCTTCTGGTACCCGCCGACCGTCCTGGCCGACGTGACCGATGAGATGCTCGTAATGCGCGAGGAGACCTTCGGACCGGTCCTGCCCGTGGTAGCCGTGGCCGACGAGGAGGAGGCGGTCGCCCGTGCCAATGCGTCGCCCTTCGCGCTGACCGGCAGCGTGTGGACGCGGGACCTGAAGCGCGGGAGGCGACTGGCAGACCAGATGCGTGCAGGCCTGGTCATGGTGAACGATCACGCCTCGGCCTACGCGATGCTGGATTGCCCGTGGGGCGGAAGCGGCTCCGGCGGGTGGGGCCGGCTGCACGGACCCGATGCCCTGTGGGAGGTGACCGAGGCGCGCGCGTGCGTGGTGGACCGCGTACCAACGCCTAAGGTGTGGTGGTACCCATACACGCGGCCGGCCTATGAGTACTTCCGCCGGGGGAACGAGCTGCTGTTCGCCGGGAGGCTGCGCCAGCGGCTAGGCGCCGTCGGCCCGGTCGTCCGCGCGCTCCTGGCCGGCCGACGCCAGCCGGGCCTGGGCGGCTAGGCACGCAGGAGTTCGGCCCGCGGGCCCGTAAGGATTCCCCAGAAGAGAGGAGGACGACCATGGGCATGAAAGGCGCATCAAGGTGTCCGGGGTGTAAAAGTACGCACCTCGAGTACCAGGGTGTGGACGAAACAGGCAGTCAGAAGTGGCGCTGCCGCAACTGCGGTACTCGGTTCACGTTCAAGCCGACGCCGACTGAGACCAAGTAGGGCTAGACAGGGACTGGGCGGAGGTCTTCCAACCGCTCGAAGAAGTCCGGGAAGGTCTTAGCCACGCACCCGGGGTTCGCAATAGCGATCCCCGGAGCCCGCAGGCCGGTGACCGCAAAGGCCATCGCGATGCGGTGGTCATCGTATGTCTGAACCACCGCCGGCCGCAGAGGCCTCGGCATGATCACCAGGCCGTCGTCGCGTTCCTCCACCTCTTGACCCAACCGCCGCAGTTCGGTGGCGGTGGCCGCCACCCGGTCGGACTCGTGGTGTCGGATGTGCGCAACGTCACGTATGCGGGTAGGACCGTCGGCGAAGGGCGCAATCGCGGCCAGCGTCATGGTCTGATCACTCATCTCGGAGAGGTCCGCCTCGATTCCGCGCAGCACCCCGCTGCCCGAGACCTCAAGGAAGTCCTCGCCGCGCACTACCCGGCAGCCCATCTCCTCGAGCAGGTCCACGAAGCGCGCGTCCCCTTGTAGCGAGGATGCTGAGAGCCCCGGCACCCGCACCCGGCCTCCGGTGACGGCCGCGGCCGCGAAGAAGTACGCGGCGGCGCTGGCATCCGGCTCGATGGCGTAGTCGCGCGCGCGGTAGCACCCTCCGGACCGGAAGAAGAACCGCCGCAGACCCTCGCGCTCAACGCGGATTCCAAACGCCTCCATCACGGCCAACGTCATCTCAACGTAAGGGGCCTCCACCAGGCGGCCTTCCAGGACCACCTCCACATCGTCCTGTGCGTACGGCGCCACCATCAGCAGCGCGGAGAGGAACTGGCTGCTGGTATCGCCGCGCACCACCGCGCGTCCGCCGCGCAGGCCGCGGGCATTCACCACGACCGGCGGCGTTCCGCGCTCTGCAACGGCCTCCACACCGAGCATCCCAAGGGCGTCGAGCAGGTCCTGGATCGGCCGTTCCCGCATCCGTTCCGTGCCGTCAATCGTGTACCTGCCGCTGCCCAGACCCACCATCGCCGTCAGGAACCGAGCCGCGGTCCCGGCGCCCCCGACGAACAGATCGGCGCTCTCCGCCGGAATTTCCCCGCCGCGGCCCTCCACGGTCATCAACAGTTCCGGCTGGTCAACTTGAACTGCGAAGCCCAGGCGCCGCAGGCACTCGACCATGACGCAGGTGTCGTCGCTGAACAGGACATCGGTCAGTCGCGACCTGCCGCGGGCCAGCGCGCCCAGCAGCAGGGCCCTGTTGGTCAGACTCTTTGAGCCGGGGATACTAATGGACGCATCCGGGGGAGCCCCCAGAGGATGGATCTCTCTCACGAATCACCGGCGGGGGCCGCGTGGCGGAGGTGAGGGTTGAGGTCGGGCCTTAGCGCCTCGGCTCCGCGCAGGTAGACGTGCGTGATCTCGCCCTGCGACCTGGACGTATTCACCAGCATGAGCACGCGCAGGCACCGCTCCAGCGCGCCCGGCACGGCGATCTCCGTGGACGAGAGGAGCGGTACCGCGGTCCAGCCCATCTGCCGGGCGCCCTCGGCCGGAAAGGCGGCATTGAGGTCGGTCGTCAGCGTGAAGATCACCGCGGCGATTTCGTCTGTTTCAACATCGTTGGCGCGCACCATCTCAGCCAGCAGCGTGCGCGTTGCCTCGCGGATCGCCTCCGCGGTGTTGGACTCCACCGTGATCGCGCCGCGTACGCCTAGGATTCTTGGCACTCTTCGACGACCTCCTGCATCAGGGAGTCAGGAACCTCTACTCCCAGCCGAGCACGGCCGATGCCTTCGGGAAGGGTGCAGTGAATCCTGCCGCCACGCCGTTTCTTGTCCAACTGCATCGCCTCGAGCAGCGGGGCGATGGGGCCGGCCGGCACCGTCACCGGCAGCCCCAGCCGCTCCAGCAGGGCGGCCTGACGGGCTGCGTCCGCCTCCTCCAGCAAACCGAGCCTCACCGCTGCGCAGGCCTCCACGCGCATCCCGATGGCGACCGCGGCGCCGTGCGGGAAGCGGCCGGGGAGCGCTACCTCGATGGCGTGTCCCACCGTGTGCCCATAGTTGAGCGCCTCGCGCGGACCGCGATCGAACTCATCCTCTTCGACCACGCGGGCCTTCAGCGCGGCAGCGCGATACACGATCTCTTCCAGACTCTCGGGGGTGAAATTCCTGGGGGTAAAGCCCTCCAGAATCTCGAACAGCACCCGATCCATCGCCATGCCGTACTTAACGGCCTCGGCCAGCCCAAATCGCAGTTCCGCGGGCGGCAGCGACCACAGCGCGTCGGGGTCGGCCACCACCAACGCCGGCTGGTGGAAGACCCCGATCAGGTTCTTGGCGCGCGGGTGGTTGACCGCCGACTTCCCACCGATGCCACTGTCAATCTGGGCCAGCAGGGTGGTCGGCACCTGCACCAGGCGGATGCCCCGCATGTAGGTGCCGGCGACGAAGCCGGCCAGGTCGCCCACCACGCCCCCGCCCAGAGCAATGAGCGTGTCGTCGCGGTTGAATCCAGCCAGGCTGAGCGCATCGTAGATGCGCGCGACCTGACGGAGGCTCTTGGATTTCTCCCCTGGGGGAACGGTCAACGTTTGAACCGCGAAGTCGCATCCCTCCAGAGACCGCACCAGCGCATCACCGAAGCGGCGCAACACGCCCCGGTTGGACAGCACCGCGGCCTGGCGGCCCGCGCCCAGCCGTTGCATCTCGTGCCCGGTCAGGGAGATCGCGCCTGCGCCCACCACGATATCGTACGATCGGGGGCCTAGGTTCACGCGCACGCGACGACAGGCGACCTCTGAAAGTCGGGCGCTGCGGCTAATCGTCCGCATCAGGCTACCCAGGCCAGGAACGCCGGGCCCGCTGCCACTCCCGCCTGAGCAGGCCTAAGGCAACCCGGTCGTAGGCGCGGTCCGCGGTGGCGTAGGCCTCCCGGAAGACGGCCTCCCTCCGGAACCCCAGGCGGAGGGCAAGGCGGACCATCCGCTCGTTCCCGGACCAGGTGCGCAGGCCGATGCGCCGCAGTTCCAGGGCTTCGAAGAGGTGGTCCACCCACAGCCCAAGCGCCGCCGGTCCAAAGCCCCGGCCCCAGTTGCGCGCCGCGTAGATGCCCACGCCTACTTCCAGCCACTGGGTGCGCTCGTCCACCCAGTAGCGGGAGACGGTGCCGATGGGAGATCCAGCCCGCGTCTCGATTATCATGCGCCTGGGCGGCGAGGCAGCCTCGCGGATCATGGCGGCAATCCGCACGGGCACCCGGCTCAGTTCGTCTTCGGAAGGAGAACCTTCCCACGGCGCATCCCACCTCCACCACGTGCCGCGCGCCATCGTCCGGACCAGCCAGGCGGCGTCTCCTGTCCGGAACTCCCTCAGGTTAACGCGCCGACCGATGATGGTCAGCACCGCCGCACTTCCTCCATGTACCGGTCGAAGGACTGCCTGATGTGCGCCATCGCGTCGCCGCCGAACTTCTCCAAGAAGGCCTCCGCAAGCACGAACGCTACCATCGCCTCGCCCACCACGCCGGCGGCCGGCACCGCGCAGACGTCGCTGCGCACCACGGCTGCCTCCACCGTTTCCTTCGTCCTCAGGTCCACGGAGCGCATCGGTATGCGCAGCGTTGAGAGCGGCTTCATCGCCGCCCGCACGACCAGGGGCTCGCCGTTCGTCATGCCTCCCTCCATGCCCCCTGCGCGGTTCGTCTCCCTGTAGAAACCGCGCGCCGGGTCGTGGAGGATCTCGTCGTGGGCGCTGCTGCCCGGCGTGCGCGCCGCCTCAAACCCAAGCCCGAACTCGACGCCCTTGACCGCGTGGATGGACATCACGGCCGCGGCGATGCGGCCGTCGAGCCTGCGGTCCCAATGGACGTGGCTGCCGAGCCCCGGAGGCAGGCCCAGCGCTACGACCTCGAACACGCCGCCCAGCGTGTCCCCACGCGAGCGGGCCGCGTCAACCGCCGCCTTCATGCGGACTTCGGCCTCGGGATCCGCGCAGCGCACCGCCGAGAGCTCGGCCAGCGTCGGGATCTCCTCCCAGCGAGCGGGACGCTCGCGAATCGCCTCGCCGCCGATCTCAGTAACGTGGCTGAACAGGCGCACCCCGAACTCGTCCAGGAGCCGACCGCAGAGGGCGCCGGCGGCCACGCGTGCGGCGGTCTCGCGCGCGCTGGACCGCTCCAGCACGCGGCGCACCTCATCGAAGCCGTACTTGAGCGCGCCGGCCAGGTCGGCGTGGCCGGGCCGGGGCCGTGTAATGTCCGGCTCGTCCCGGCGCCAGTCGCGGTTCTCAATCCACAGCGCCACGGGCGCGCCGATGGTCTCGCCGCGGATCAGGCCGCCGACGATCTCAACCCGGTCCTGCTCGAGCTGCATCCGGCCGCTGCGGCCGTACCCCTGCATGCGCCGCGCCATCTGGGTGTTGAACCAGCCCTCGTCCACCCGCAGCCCCGCCGGCAGGCCCTCGACGATGGCGACCAGCGCCCGGCCGTGCGATTCGCCCGCCGTCAGATAGCGCAGCATAGTTCCTCCCCCGCTTTGCGATGACTAGATAATACGACGGCCGGACGCCTTACCCTGTGCCCGGGCCACGCGCCCAGGAGGGAGGCGCAGCGTAACCCGCCGCCGTCCTCCTGGGCCTGGTGCTGGGGGCCTTGGGCTACCGGGTGGGGCTGGGGGTGGTACCGCCGTGGGCCACAGCGGTGTCGGTCTAACGACCGGGCGTTGAGCGGCCCGCGGTCGCCACCGCCTGCAAGAGGCCGCCCGTTTCCAAGCGGGTCTGCTCCATCGGCGCGTTAGACCGTGCCTTCAGAGAGCGGGAAGTGAAAGCCAGCCTCCGTCCCGGCGTTGCCGACCGACAGCCAGATGACCTTGGGCGGAGCGCCGTAGAGGAAACTGAGTTGTCGAAAGTCATTGTCCTTGGAGACGATGGCATAACCCTCATGCCGGGCCTGTTCCCAGATCGCCTCGTCTGTCGCGCCCCTCAGGCCAAGCGTGCGGACATGGGCACTGCCCGGATACTCCGGTTCGAGAGCGTGGACCAGCCTGGGGCTCAGGTTCTCGTCCCCGCGAGCCGGCGTTCGCGGGTGGCAGCGAAGGCCAGGCAGGCACGGATGTCCTTCGGCGTGAGGTCAGGAAAGTCGGCCAGGATCTGTGCTTCGGTCATGCCACCAGCAAGGTATTCGAGGATGTCACACGCGGTGATGCGGGTTCCCTTGACGCAGGGTCTTCCGCTCCGCACCCCGGGAGTGACCCCAATGCGATCCTGCCAGCGCATACCCATCTTTGAGCACACCGTCCTGGCGCCCTGTCTGCTGGACGCGCCGGTTAGGTGACCACGCTATCCGAAGAACGCCCCGTAGCTATCTTCCTCGACGACTCGCACCTGGGTGCGCAGGTCGCGTTTCCTCGTCTCAGGGTCGTAGATGTGCCACTTGAGGTCCCGGCGCATCCAATACAGAGTCCACTCGTCACGGGAACGGAAGTACCGGAACCTCGCGACTCCCATGCGTGTCCATTCGCCGGGACGCCCGTCCCAAGGAGGACGCTCTTCGAACACGGAGATGCCATGCCCGTCGATCTCGTAGACGAACCGCAACTCGTCCGCGCATCGTGCCGGCGACATGCGCCGACACAGGTCTCCTACGGTCGCGTCGATCCGTTTCTGTTCGCTCTCGCTAAAGGCCATACGGCAGTCTCCGGGGCCTCGTGTGTCACCTAGCGGCCTGCCGCTCAGTGGCGGGCCGTGCGCGAAGGCGCACGAACCGTCCGCTGCCGCGGCGTGTTTGGCATCGCCCCTCGACGAGTCGTCCGTTCGCGGGCGACCCGCTCTGCCAAGAAGACCTTGAGGAGCGACTGGTACGGAACGTCACGCTGGTTCGCCAATGTCTTCAACTCCGCAAGGAGGCCCGCCGGCACCCGAAGCGAGATCGTCTCGGTCGACGGCTTCAGGTCGGGAAACACCCCCAGCCGGGCTTGGCTCCAGTCCACATACTCCGCCGTGTCGTGCGTCTCCCAGAACGCCCTCTCGTCCGCCTCCGAGGCGAACTTCGGAATCAGCTTAAGCGCGCTGCGCTTGGCCATAGACCCTCCCCTCGCGACGGCTCATCGGCCGGGCCGAAATCACGCGCAGCAACGAACCGCGCAGCGTGAAGGTGACGGCGATTTTCCGGTCAACATCCGTTCGCCCCAAGGCAAAATAGCGGACCTCGAACCCCGAGTGCTTCGGGTCGCCGCTCACGAGCACCGGCCGATTGAAGAACACCTGTTCGGCCTCCGCCTGGGTCACTTGGTGCCGACGCCAGTTCTTCTCAGAGTTCCCCTCGTCCCACTGGAACCCCATGATGCCCGGGAGGAACTCCGGAAGAAGTGCCATCTCTTGCAGTATACGACCATCGTATACGGCCTGCAAGGTCTGCCCTGCCCACCGCCCCATGCCTCCGGACCCTCCCCTCGCGTTGGAGATCAGCCTCGGATTGCGGTTGCGATGCCTAACGCTATGCAGATGACCAGCGCCGCGAAGCGGCGTCTGTCTTGATCCGCGGGTTAGTCCGCTTCGCCTCCGGCCTCCATGCTCCTCATCAGTGCTGAGCACTCAACCCGCAGCACAGGAACATCGCGGTCCGCTATCGCCCACACCAGAGCATCGTCGACGGTCGGATACTCGTGCGTGAGCTGGTTGCGGAAGTCGACGATGCGGCGAGCGCGCGTGATGGATGCGAAGGCATCAGGTGTGACACGTGATAGTGCCGAAACCGCCTCGCCGAGAAGCGCCGCGGTGATCGCGTCGCACGCCTCGATAATGTCGGACAGATAGGCGCGCGCGTCACGCGGCATAGAGCGCCTGCTTCGTGCGTTCGATGTCGGCTGCGATGTAGCGGTTCTTGACCGCATCCACCATCACCAAGCCCACCTCGGTGCCGAGGATGCCTCTGAGCTCATCGAGCAAGCCGAAGTAGGCATCGATGCGAGCGTAAGCGTCCATCGGGCCGAACTCGAGTAGAAGGTCGATATCGCTGTCGCCCGGGCGGAAGTCCCCACGGACAGCAGATCCGAACGCATCGAGGCGCAGCACCCCATGGCGCGCGCATGCCGCTGCGATCTGTGCTCGCTTACTCTCGAGAATTCCGGCCATGACGCACCTCCCACCTCATCGTACCCGCGTGAACTGCGACACGCCAAGGCGACAACCGGCACTCGCGTGCTCGAAGGCCGTAGAACGTGGCGCTCAGCCGCGCCCGCTTAAGGACGGGATCTTCCCCCGAATAAGTGGAAACGGGCTCACGCCACTAGTCTCTCATACTCTTTGGGCGTGTGGTAGCCAATGCTAGAGTGCAGGCGTTGGTGGTTGTAGAGGCGGATGTAGGCCTTGAGGGCCACTTCGAGATCAGAGAATGTCGCGAAGGTCCGGCCGCGGATCCACTCGGTCTTCATGGTGTGGAAGAAGGACTCCACGTGGGCGTTGTCCTGGCAGCAACGGGGTCGGTTCACGCTGCCTACCCACTGCTGATTGATCGCCGTGGGAGGAGCGGTGGCCACCCTGAGGTTGTTGGTGGCCTCGAAGAAGCGATGCACGCCCGGGGCCCGGCGGGTCACCTTCACCACACGGCCCTGGAGTCCCGCCGCGCGAATGAGCCGTGCCGCGCGATTCTCGCTCGCGACGACGCCCCGTTTGTGCAGGGACTTGACCACCCGGGGGCTGCCATATGTGCCGTGGGAGCGGCGATAGATGCGCTCGCTGCGATGCAGGAGCGCGTCGTTGGCCTCCGCTCGCGCGCTCGGATATCCATAGGCTTCAGGGGGGGAGCAACATCTACTTCCTGAGTACGCCACGCCTGACAAGTTCGTTCACGAGCTCGCGAACCTTACGCATGTCAAGAACCGGAGGTCCGCCTGGCCCATACCCCAACTCAAGCCTACCGCCACGCCGGTTGCGCAGGTCCTTGTAGTACGAGAACCACACCGAGTCGACGCGGCCGCGCTTTGCGTGGCTTACCATGAAGACGAAGGGTTGGTAGGAATCACTGGGATCGCCCAGGGGTATGATACCTCTCAGGAACGGCTCCCAGGTCTTGCCGAGTTCCTGAAGCTCAAATGACTTCTCGATGAATCCGCGTTTCCCACAGCCGCACAGGAAGTAGCCCTCCTTGTCGCAGTGATTGCGGATCAGGTCGACGATGTTTGCTGCCCGTCCTCCCGCTGCGCAGCGGCTGCTTGTGCATTGGATCTTCCACGCCATCTTGTGACTCCGTCGGGTGTTCTCTCTGCCGGTCTAACACATTGGAAATTGAGATGCGGGCGGCGTGGCCGCCAGATACAACCATTCTTACCTTAGCCGAGCATCGGCACCAGCCGAATCCGCTCGATCTCCTGGCTAGCGCACTCAGCATGGACCACTCTTAGAGCCGGCTACGAAGTGGTGCGCCGGAGGAGTGGGGTCAGGAAGTGCCTCGTGAGAGCGATGAGCCGGGCACAAGCCGCAGTCCCAGGGCTGCCCAAGCGATGATCGGGGGCAGGAAAAGGAATCCCCAGTAGCCGGTGTATGAGCCGTCCTGATAGGTTCCTGGGGTCCCCGTGAGCACGAGCAGTGCGAGAAGCCCGAGAGTCGTCCCCCCGACAAGCACGCGAAGCCGCGTCTTCCGCAGCGTCCACGCTCC
This sequence comes from bacterium, assembly GCA_031082185.1. Lineage (NCBI taxonomy): Bacteria > bacterium. The sequence goes on from JAVHLI010000008.1 coordinate 33,251, forward strand.
CGCAACCGCCATCATGCAGAAGAGCACGACCACCGGCACCAGCACCGGGGTTGTACTCACCCACCGCACGCATGCGGACAGGAACGCCAGGCCCGGATGGAAGTACGAAGCCAGGAGTCCACCCTGCGTGATCGGGGGAGCAGGATCGCCCTGTGAAACGGCCTGGACTCGGGCGGCGTGCACAGCGTAAAGAGCGGCCCACACAAGAAGGCTTCCGGCCCAGGGAATCCACAAGCGCCTTGCTCTGGCGACGCGGTCGAATGACAGCGCTGCGAGCATGATAAGTACAGGGATGGCTGAGGGCTCTCTTGTCGCCATAGCGAACAGGGCGCTAGTCGCTCCAAGAGCACTGAGCGCCTTCGCCCGCCTGCTGTTGGAGTAGGCCAGCTCAGGGTTCTCTAGCACCAGAACGCAAAGAGCGCCGGCGATGACCACCATGGGCGCCGCCCACATCTCGGTGTATAGAACTCGAGGCGGGTGGAGGATTGCCGCGGTGTACACGACGCCCAGAGCGAAGGGTGTGAGTATGGCGGAAACTGGCCGGAGCAGGGGCGTTGTAGCCGAGTACGCGGCGAGCATGCTAATGCCCGCGAGCACCCCGTACACGAAGCCAATCACAGCTCCGGAGCCGAGTGCTAGCCAGAGGTATGTCAGTAACGGCTGGCGGTAGGTGAGCGGGGAGTAAGTGTTCCAGCGGCCCGGGTTTGAGTTGAACATGTCGTTCTGGGCCCGGTAGAAATCGACGCCCCGCCTAACGCCCTGTAACGTGCCCAAGTAGATCCCCTCGTCAATCAACCTCGGGGTGTTTGGCCGAGGCGCCATTTGAAACAGGGTAACAGTTGTTACGGGCCACGAAGGTCCCCAGACCGTAGGTTGTTTATGGATGGTCGCGGGCACATTGGCCATAAGAACGCTCGAGAGGACAACGACGATTGCGAGAATAATGACCACGGAATGCGCAAGCCGGGCATCATGAGACCAAGCTGACTCGCGATTCGCTTTGCCAGTACTTGGCCATCCGGGTCATGTATGCGCTTGAAGGTCGGGCAACGCCACCTCTCCCTTCTGGGAGCTTGAATCCCGGCCCCGGCCCTGTTCTGTCAGACTATCATTCCTTCACATTCTCCACCTGCGGATGGCGACTGAACAAGGAATGCGGCGTGGCCTGCGTGGAAGCATCGTGCGTGCTCACTCCCGCCCGGCGCATCCTCTACAGTCTCGGCCCCTTCGGTTCCAGTCTGCTCCAGCAGACCGTCCTCCTCTGGGTCTTCTATTTCTATGCGCCGCCGCCGGATCAGGGCCTGCCCCAGCGGGTGGCGCCGGCGCTTCTGGGCCTGGCCATGGGCATTGGGCGTGCCGTGGATGCGCTGGCAGATCCGCTGGTGGCCCACTGGAGCGACCGGCTGCGCTGGCAGATCGGCCGCCGGAGGCCGTTCATCCTGGCCGGCGCGCCGCTGCTGGCGGTCTCGTTCGCGCTGCTGTGGCGGCCGCCTCACGAGGTGGTCTCGGCGGCGAACTTCTTCTTCCTGGCCGCGGTGCTGGGCGCCTTCTTCTTCATGCTGACGTTCGTGCTCAACCCCTACATGGCGCTGCTGCCCGAGGTCACCCAACCCGGAAGGGATCGCGTGGTCACCTCGGCCTGGCAGAGCGCGTTCAGTTTGACCGGCACCGCGTCGGCGTTCCTCGCTTCGTCGGCGCTCGCTGCGCGGGCCGGCTATCCGGCCATGGGGCTGGTGCTGGCGCCGCTGGGCCTGGTCCCGCTCCTTGTGGCAGGGCTGGCAGTGCGCGAGCGGCCGATCGCCGACGCACGAGTTGACTTCTGGCCGGCGATGCGCATGGTCTTCGGCCATCGGGCGTTTCGGATCTTCATCGTGGGGTTTGCGTTGCTGTGGCTCGGGCTCTCGATGGTGAACCTCTCGATGGCCCTGATGGTGACGGTCCTGATGGGCCTGCCCCGGGCGGCGGTCGGCAGTGTGCTGGGCGCGAGCGTGGCCGCAACGCTGCTCGGGCTGCCCGCGGTCGCTGCCATGGCCGGCCGGCTTGGCAAGCCGCGGGCGTTGCTGCTGGCCATGGCCGCGTCCGGCGTGATCCTACCCATGCTGGCATCGGTCGGCCTGTGGCCGGTGCCGTTCGGGCCGGCGGCCCAGGGCTACTTGGTGGCCGCGCTGGCCGGACTGCCGCTGGCCGCGCTGTTCGTGCTGCCCAACGCGATGCTTTCCGACATCACACAGCAGGTAGCCCGGGAGCACGGGCAGCGCCTAGAGGGGATGTTCTTCGCGTTCCAGGGTCTCATCCTCAACGGCGCGACAAGCGTCGCGGCCGCCGCGCTGGGCGCCGTGCTGCAGATCTTCGGATACGCTCTTGGGCTACGGGTGGCGCCTCTGCTGGCTGTGGCCTGCGTGGTCGCAGGAATCGCGGTGTTCAGCCGATTTCCCGAGGGTGAGCAGGGGGCTACCGGGCTAAGGCCCGCCGGATAGGAACCCGCCGCATAGTCACTCGGCGTCCAGGTGCACGGTGCTGTTCAGCGCCGTCACGCGGGGCAGCGGACCGCCTAACTCTATGATGTTGATGCACGCGCCGCCCTGTGCGATCCGGGCATGATGGCCCAGCGGCGCGCCCAGGCACGATAGTAGTAGCGTCTTGTTCACCCCACCGTGGGCGACCACCGCGATGGCCTCGCCCGGATGCCGCTCTGCCAGCAGGTGCAGCGCGGCGACGGCGCGCGCCGCTACCTCCTCCATGGATTCGCTGCCGGGGAGGCGCGACTCGGCGGGCGAGTCGTGCCTCGCCTGAATAGGCCTGCCGTCCCCATCCCTGACCTCTGAGATCAGGCGGCCCTCCCACTCTCCCTGGTCCATCTCCCGTAACTCCGCGACCGCGCGCAGCGGGATCCCGTGCGCGGCGGCTATCGGAGCGGCCGTCGCGCAGGCCCGGCCGAGCGGGCTGGAATACACCGCGGCAAGCGGGACCGCGCCGAGCGCCTCGACAAGCCGCCGCACCTGCTCCTGCCCGCGCTCGCTCAGCGGCGCGTCTAGGGTCCCCTGCAGGCGCCCTTCGGCGTTCCAGGTGGTCTCGGCGTGGCGGATGAGGTAGATCACTGTGGGATGCATTGGGCACACGCTATAATAGCAGGTTCCGTCCTGTTGGCAGCGTATATAATGCCAAATAGTGCTCGCCGCGCCGCGAACTCGGCGCACCACTGGAGGGATGTCGCCTGGCCTCATACTTGGCGCGACGGCTGCTGCTTGCCGTTCCCACCATGCTCGGCGTGCTGCTTGGGGTCTTCTTGCTCATTAGGCTGGTCCCCGGCGATGTCGTAACGCAGATGATCGGGCTCGAGGGGAGTCTCCCTCAAGGACGGGCTGAGGAGCTGCGGACGTTGTTCGGCCTGGACAAGCCCTTGCCGGTCCAGTTCGCGGAGTACATCGCGAAGATCGGTCGGGGCGACATGGGCAAGTCGCTGCGTACCGGCCGGCCCGTTGGGCCGGAGCTTGCCCGGCGCTTCCCGGTGACTGTGCAACTGGCGTTTATGGGCCTGCTCGTCGCGTTGATGATAGGCATCCCGGTTGGGATAACGGCCGCGCTGCAGCGCGGCAGGGCGGGCGATTACCTGGCCACGGGTTTCGTGATGCTGGGACTCTCGGTCCCCTCATTCTGGCTGGGGGTCTTGCTCATACTGCTGTTTGCCCTCCGCCTGGGGTGGCTGCCGCCCACCGGCTACATATCCCCTGCCGAGAACCTGACCGCGAACCTGCGGCACATGGTGCTGCCGGCGCTGTCGCTTGGGATGGTGCTGGCCGCCGCCATCACCCGCATTATCCGGAGTAGCCTGCTCGAGGTCCTGGCGCGCCAGTACATCAGGACCGCGCGCGCCAAGGGGTTGCGCGAGTCGGTGGTCATCCTCAAGCACGGCCTGCGCACCGCGCTGATCCCGGTGGTGACCGTCATCGGCCTGCAGTTCGGCACGCTGCTGGGCGGCACCGTCATCATAGAGCAGATCTTCAGCCTGCCGGGCATTGGCCGATTCGCGCTGGAAGGGATCAACCTCCGCGACTACCCGGTGATACAGGGAGCGGTGCTGTCCATATCACTGTCCTTCGTGCTGGTAAATCTGTTTGTGGATCTCCTCTATGGATTCCTCGATCCCCGCATCCGTTACCAGTAGCTGGTTTCCGGCGCGGAGGGCCGGAGTCGGGCGACGCCTTGCGCGGCACGCGGGCGCCCGCGTCGGCGGCGTCCTGCTGCTTGCGGTGATGATCGGCGCCTTAGCCGCCCCGCTGCTGGCAAAACACGATCCGCTGCAGATCGCGCCGGCGCGCAGGCTGCAGGGCCCAAACTCCGCGCACCCGCTGGGCACCGACATGTACGGCCGCGACACCTTCTCTCGCGTGCTGCACGGCGGGCGCATCTCGCTGTCGGTCGGGGCGCTCTCCGTCGGGCTGGCGCTGGCCGCGGGCGGCAGCGTAGGCGTCGCATCCGCGTTCATGGGTGGATGGGCGGACACGCTGGTCATGCGGCTGTCGGACGTCCTGCTGGCCTTCCCGGCGATCCTGTTGGCCATCGCGCTCCTGGCCTTTCTGGGAGGCGGGTTCTGGAACGTGGTGCTGGCCATCGCCATCGTCTACACCGCGCCGTTCTCGCGCGTGGCGCGGGCCGCCGTGCTCACGGTCCGGCACGAAGAGTACGTGGATGCTGCGCGCGCCGTCGGCGCAGGGGACGTCCGGCTCCTGCGGATGCACATCCTTCCCAACGCGATCGCGCCCCTCATCGTCGAGTGCACCCTGCGCCTGGCGCTGGCTATACTCGCCGAGGCCGCGCTGTCGTTCCTCGGCCTGGGCACCCAACCGCCGGCGCCTACCTGGGGGCAGATGATCGCCGAGGGCCGGGCGGTGATGACCTTCAGCTCGTGGCCGGCAATAGGGCCGGGGATTGCAATCAGCGTGACGGTACTGGGTTTCAATCTGCTGGGAGACGGCATTCGTGACGCGATTGACCCGCACACGCACGGTGCGTAGCAAGACATACTGCAACTCTAGGGAGGGAATCGCAATGCGTACTCTGATTCTGCTGTTATGCGCCGGACTGCTGGCCGCCTCCGGGCTCCAGCCGTCCGCGGCCCAGACCTCGGGGCCGCGCTACGGCGGCACGCTGCGCGCCGGGATGCAGACCGACCCCGTCGGTCTTGACCCGCACCTCACCACGGCCACGTCCAGCCGCAACATGATGGAGAACGTCTACGACACGCTGGTGTCCTACAGCGCGGACGGCCGGTTCGTCCCGAGCCTGGCCGAATCGTGGAGCGCGTCGCCGGACAATCTGGTGTGGACCTTCAAGCTCCGGCGCAACGTGAAATTCCACAACGGGAGGGCGATGACGGCCGAGGACGTCGTCTACACCATCAACCGAATACGCGATCCGAGGACCCGGGCGCCGCGCGCCGGTGACTTTGCGGATGTGGACACGGTGACCGCGCCGGATCCGTACACCGTGGTGTTCAAGCTCAAGAAGCCCTACAGCCCGTTGATCGCCAAGCTCTCCCACTCGGTGTGGGCCGCGATCGTGCCGCGCGAGGTAGTGGAGAGAGACGGGGACCTGCACGCCAACCCCACGGGCACCGGGCCGTTCCGGTTCATCGGCTACACCCCGCAGCAGCGGCTCATTCTGGTCCGCAACGGCGACTACTGGGGCTTCGACGAAACGGGCCGCCGGCTGCCCTACCTCGACCGGATTGAGTTCGTGTTCTTCCCGGACGCGATCGCACGCACCACCGCGCTGCGCACGGGCACGGTGGACTTCATCGAGTACATCCCGTCCTCCGAGGTGCGCGTCCTGCGCGCCGACCCGAACATTGATGTCCTGGGTGGGCCGTCCGCCAACTTCCGGGCGATCTACATCAACAATGCGGTTGCGCCGTTCAACAACGTGAAGGTACGCCAGGCGCTGGCCTGGTCCATCAACCGCAAGGAGATCATTGACACCGCTCTCTTCGGCGTGGGAGGCATGGATGCGACCGCCAGCGTGATCCCGCCGGGCAACTTCTACGCGCTCTCGCGCAACGTCTATGACAAACCCGACATTGACCGCGCGAAGCGGCTGCTGGCCGAGGCCGGGCACCCCAACGGGATAGACGCCGACCTCTACGTGACCAGCACCTACGACTTCCTGCGCACGCCCGCGGAGGTCATCCATGCTCAGGTGGCCAGGGCCGGTATCCGGCTGCGCATCGTGACCGCGGACTGGAGTGTATACCTCCCCACGGTGTTCGCGAAGCGGTACGTGCTCACCATCCTGGGGACCTCGGGGCAGGTTGACCCGGACGACTACGTCTTCAACAACTTCAGGACCGGCGACGCGCGCAACTACGTGAACTTCTCGGACCCGGTGTTCGACAAGCTGGTCGAGGAAGGCCAGACCGTATCCGGCGAGGCGCAGCGCAAGCGTATCTATGAGCAGGCGCAGATGCGGCTGCAGGAGTTGGTGCCGATGGTCTTCCTCTTCCACTCGACGACGTACGAGGCCGTGCGGAAGTCGGTTCAGGGCTTCGAGCACTGGCCGAACCAGTCATACTACGGCCTGCGACGCACCTGGATGGTGGCGCGATGAGATCCGTCACGCGGGCACTGGCACTGGTGCTGGCCGGCACGCTGGTATTCGCCACAGGCGCGCTGGCCGCCCCGAAGCTCGTGGTCAAGGGCGATGCGAAGGCGTGGGCAGAGATCGCTGCCGCGATGACAAAGCTAACGAAGCTCAAGTCCTATCGCGCCAAGGGGACGGTGGCAGGGCCGACGGGTCCCATGGTCACCCTGATGGACGTGGTGAACCCCGGCAGTTTCTACTCGAAGACGACGGTAGGCGGAAAAGTTGTTGAAGTGATCCAGGTCGGGACCGCGGTCCGTATGCGGACCGGAGGGGGGGCGTGGATCTGTGACACGCAGACGCAAGACCAGCTCGGCATGGACCCAGAAAAGATGTGGGGTGAGGTAACCGCATCCCGGGGCCCTGCAGAGACCATCGCGGGCGTCCAGACCCAGTCCTACACCTACGTGTGGAAGAACGACATAATGACCACAAAGAATCGGGTGTTCGTGGCTGCTACGGACGGCCTTCCCCGGCGAGCGCAGGTTCTGGAAGAGGACGGCTCGGTGATGATGGCGACGGACTACTTCGACTTCAACGCGGCGATCAAGATCACCCTGCCCTCGTGCAAGTAGGGCGGTGAATGAGCGGTGGGGGGGGCGTCCCGCCCCCCCCACCGTCGCTACTAGGAGCTCGGCTCCCGTTCCTCCAGGAATCCCAGGATCCTGCGCACGGCCCCCGTCTACGGCCCGTCCTCCGAGGTGCGCGTGCTGCGCGCCGACCCGAACATTGACGTCCTGGCCGGGCCTTCCGCCAACCTCCGGGCTAAGTCACCCAAGTACTTCGGAGGCTAGCTCTTACGTATCTTGTCAAGCACTTCGCTGATCTTCTCCACATCCAGGGCGATTTCCATGAGCCCCAGGTGTTCGGCAGCGACCGCGGGGTCAATCTGCTCCTTGATGACCGGCTCCATAATGTGAAAGACGGGTAACCCCAGCGCAACACCTGCCAGCACCCCCGCCCAACTTGGATCTCCCTTCGTGACGGTCTCGGCATAGAGTCCAGCGCTATCGGCATCGGGCGCGCCCAGCACGACGACGACATCTTTGCCGTGTTGTTCGATGTAGTGCTTGATACTCTCTTGACCCTCCAGGTCAAAGGCGCCGGCCGATGTTCAGACAAAACACTGAGTTTGCGTGATGACCGGCTCGGCGCCGGCGCTCCTCACGCAGGCCTCGATGGCCGGACCCTGCACTCCATCGCGTTCGCCGATAATGATGACCTTCTTCGACTTCAGCAGCATTCTGGCTACACACCTCCTTTGTTCCTCTCCAACAGGAACGACATACCGTCGGCGAGCTGGGTCATGCGTCCCAAGAAGAGGCTCCCCTTCGCCACAAACATAGTGTTGTCCATCTCACCCGACATCATCTTCCTTACCGAGTGCCCCAGCACAGGCACAGCGGAGGCGATATGCCCCTGGGTAGAAGAGAACCCAAGCATGCCGTGCTTCTCAACGAAACGGTCAAGATCCGCGCGTTGGATCTCTCCGCGCAATACCGCAAAGCTGCCGATAATACGGTAATTCGTCCTGGGTACATTGCCGCTTCCCTGTGGCTCGGTGATCTCAGGATTGTGCATTTCCGTGGCGTACTTGTCGATCTGCGTAAACTTGAGTCCCAGCCGGTCTAATGGTTGTGCGATCAACTTGTCGAAGATGGCCTGCTGGCTGGAACCTGAGCCGATCTCGTGTTTTCCTATGGAATCGAGCCGAATGACCGGGCTCTTGCCGTCGTCCAGCCCCACCCTAACCGCGACCGCAGCAATCACGTCCTCCAGGATCGGCATGTCGTGGCGAAGATGACCTTGAAACTTCATCCCGAGCTTGGCAAAGGAACCGCCGGCCACGACAACCACATCGTTGAAGATTCCCGACGCGACTAGGCCCGCGGCCACCACGATGGCATGAACCGTGCCGGAGCAGAACGCCTTGATATCGGCGCCCCCTGCTCTCGAGCACCCGCATAGCTCTCCGATGGCCTTCGCCATGTTGCCGCCGCCCCGGTTATAGCGATCTCCGACCGCCTCCTCGCCGCCCCCCAGGAGAAAGTCCACGGCCTCGGCCTCCCCCGTCGCCGCGACCTGGTGCCGCAACGCCAACGCGCCGGAGGCCCTGACGGACAGATTCTCCAGCAGAATCTCCGCCGTGAGGTTGGGGTCTTCCTCATGCCCGGATCGAACACACCCGACGAGCCGACCGCCTCGATCATACACGGGGAGGGTCACCCCGTCGGCGAGCTGCTGCTCGATGTCGGCCAGAGAGACGCCGTTGCCCAATCTCAGAAGATCCGCGTCCGAAAAGAGGGGATGCTGCCTCAACTTCACGGCGACGTCGCGTACAAAGCCTTCTTCCAGCAAGACCAGTTGGAATTCATCGCAGATCTTCATCATGCCGTAGAACTCGTCTTCGGGCATGATCTCCCCAAAGAGACCCCACCGAGAGCCGTCACGCACAGGATGCTTGTACCAGGGAGACGGAACACGCGTCAGGTCATCAGGATCAAGATTACCAATGAATACCTGGTTCGGTGGGTAGGCGACGGCCTCTTCAAAGGTACGCAGGTGGCTCCGGAACGACTCGAGCAAGGGAGGATCCTTCTTTATCTCCCGCGAGGGTTTGGAGCCGTGACCGGTCAGTCCGGGCACATGGGCCAAGAAATACGAAACTCCCCGCACGACGGGGTTCGCAGGTTGGTGGTTCGCCGAAGAGCTCACAATGTACACCTTCCTGTCGGCCCCGCAAAGGCACCCTAGCTCAGGGCGGCCTGCGCTACGGCCGCGGCCCCACTCGCATCGCCTACGCGTCTATACCTGCCGGTCGAGAGGCATTGGAACTCCAAACCAAACTGCACATCTTGTGCGCCGAGAGCGCGGCGGTCACGCCATCGCCGACGGCGGTTGCGATTTGTCTGTCTGAGCCGTGCCGTGTGTCGCCGGCGGCGAAGATCCCCGGGACAGACGTTTCCAGTCTCTCGTCCACCAACACGTATCCCTTATCGTCCAACGACACCAGGCCTTTGAGATAGCCCGTGTTGGGCTCGAGGCCGATTCGAACCAAGACGCCGCCTACGGGCAATGTTGTTCTCGCGCCTGTCAGGGCATTGACTAACTCCACCTCTCTCACCTGATCGTCGCCCCTGATGGCTTCAAGCCTGGTCCCGCAGCGGATTTGGATCTTGGGATCGGCCAGGGCCCTGTCATGAAGAATCTTCGTGGCCATAACATGAGGCATAATCTCCACCACGATGATCTCAGAGACGAGTCGCGACAGATACAGTGCTTCGCTCAGCCCGCTATCGCCCCCGCCGGCCACCACGACGACACGATCCTTGAACTGCGGGGCGTCGCATACGCCGCAGTAACTCACGCCCTTCCCCAAGAACTCGCTCTCTCCGGCCACCCCCAATTTTACCGGCGACGCGCCACCTGCGAGGATCACGGTGCTCGCCCGATAGGCGACGTCTCCCCCTCGGATGAGCGTGGCCCTGACGGCCTTGTACTCATCGTGCGGCTCGATGCCCTCAACCCGAGCCAGCTTGAACTGCAGGCCGAATTTCATCGCCTGCTTCATCATATCCAGGCCTAGCTTGGCGCCGGAAACACCGTCGGGGAACCCGGGGTAGTTCTCCACCTGCCAGATGCTTCGCATCCCGCCCCCGGCGGCTTCGTCCCCCAAGAGAAGAACGCTCAGGCCACCTCGACTCGCATAGAGGCCCGCCGCCAATCCCGCGGGGCCGCACCCTACGATGATGACCTGGTAATCCTCGTCCATCTCCCGTTTCACCCTACCCGTCGAACACGGTCTGTTTCTCCACGTCGGTCCCCAGGGCGCGCAGCCCTTTCTTGACCAGGCGCAGACGCAACTCCCTCTCGTCGCGCTCCGGCAACGCGGGATTCCCCAGCGGATGCGGGATCGCGACCGCCGGCACGATGCGGTTGGCTCCCACGGTCATTGATATCGGCACGATCGCCGCTATGTGGACGACGGGCAACCCTATCCGGTCGATCTCCTTTGCCAGCGTTGCGCCGCAACGCGTATCGGTCCCTCAGGTTGAGGTCAGGATCACGCCATCGACGCCGGCCGCCAGAAGCCTTTCCGCGATCGCTTTGCCAAACTTCTGCGCGTTGGCCACCGAAGTGGCATTGCCGACCGTGACGTAATACTCGTTGTGAAGATGGCCGATGATGCCTTCTCTCTCCAGGGCGCGCGCCGCGTCCAGCGGCAGTACTCTATCCGGGTCTTCATTCGCGTAAACCGGATCATAGCCGCCGTGACACGTCTGGTAGGCGTCCGCGGTCAGGTCATCCGTACCGGCGATGCTGTACGCGGCAAACTTGGAAGCGCTGGCGGCCTCTATGCGGTCCGGGTTGCCTCGGGGGACAATGCCCCCTGTCGTTACCAGGGCGATGGTCGCCGCACTCAGTTCCTTGATCGCGGGGCTGGGGGGAATGCGCTCAAAGGTGGGCATCCGATACTCGGTCTGAAATGCCTCCCCCTTGAGTTTGGCCAGCAGCATGTCGACCGCTCGCTGCGCTCCGGTTCGCTCGACAAATGCGTTGACCCGTATGCCGCGGGGCAGGTATCCGTCCACCTGGGGAAGGCCGATGGGCTGTCCGAGGCCGAGCTTCCGCACGAAGCCGGCCAGCCTGGGAATCGTCTCTCTCATTCCTTGAACCGAGCGGGGCGCGGGGATCACGAAGACTTCCTTGCGGTAGAGCTCCACCCCAGGGTTCTCCTCGTACATGGCCGTGACCGCCGGCACTCCCAGCCTCCTGCTGACCGCAGTACACGCCGCTCCGCAGGCGATACCGTACCTGCCGGCATTGAATGCCGGGCCTGCCACGAAGACGTCCGGCCTGTGGGGCGCAACGAGCTCCGCGACCGCTTCTGCCGCGGTCTCTATGTTCTCGGCGAAATAGTTGTCACCGCAGACAACCGTGGCGACGATCTCTCCCTCGTCACCCAGCGCCTGCTGTAGGGGGATACCAGGACCGACAGCGCCCTCCTTGACCTGGGGCGGGATGCCGGCTTTGTCTTCGCCTCCTATCTGCGCGAAGAACTGGTTCAAGTAGTGCACCACTCTATAGCGTCCCCGTACCATCCCTATGCCCCCCGCTTTCCCATTGAGATCTCTAGTGCTCTTGCGCGGCCAACCTGCCAAGACCCAGTTGGCAGGTAGATCCCATGATGGCTTGTATCTCCACGCTCAGGGCTCCATCGGCGGCCACACAGCCAACATATCCTCCAGCAATCACCTCCGCCGGCCTCAGGTCTCCAATGACCCGGCCCATAGGGGGCAGTGTGATCACCGCGTTCGCATTCCCGACACTCACCACCGCGTCCGCCTGAGGCACCGTATCTGCCAGCGACTGAGAGCTACCGTCACTGCCCGCGTACTCGTCGGTGATCAGTACGGTCCTGATCCCGTAGTCTTCGATCTTCCTGCAGAGCATCATCACGTCAGCATCGGGATTGCCGAAGCCCTCCTTCGTAATGACCACTCCGTCCGCGCCGAGCAGCTTCACCAGTTTGGCGGCATAGCTTGAAGATCGCTCTTTGTCCGCCAAGGTGACGTTCAGATTGGTGACGACCACGCCGACGAAGTTGAGCTCGCTGCCGTGTCTCCGGTAGAGCTCCTCGATCACGGGATTGTTCAGATGATGGCAGGTCGTGTGCTTGTCGCAGGCTGAGACGCAGTTCCCGCTCACTATCGCGCCATCCAGAACCTCGTTGGGATGGACCAATGTGGGCAGGAGGCTCTTGGCGTCTGCACCGTAGAGATAGGTATCGTGCAACAGCCCCTGTGACAACACGGGGTACACATGGGCAACCCGCGGGAGTGCGGGGTCTATGGCGCCACCCAGCTCGTAGACCTGAACCTCGTCAGGGACCACACCACGACTGGCTTCGCCCAGGTAGGCCGCCGCTCTCAGCCCGGCGAGACGTACCGCCTCTTCGTGCGCATGCCCGGGCAGCCCATCGACGGGATGCAGGATCAGCACCACGTTATTCGTATCGGAGAATGGCGAGTACGCGGCACCCGGACCGGTCATATCGACGAAGCCTTCCTGATAGCCGACGATCCGTCCCACGGTCAGAACGTTGGTCCCCCTGAGCACGTTGGTCCTACCCGACCCGGCGGTCCTCATGCCGCCGGCCATTCCCGGATAGTAGCCCTCTGCGCCGTCCGCCTTGATCCTCGGCTCGATCACGTCCTTGACCGGGATGATCCTCACACTCTCTCCGGGCCGTGCCAGCTCCACATCCGCCACGGCCAGCCGAGGGTCGCGCAGGGCGAGCGCAATCAGCTCGCTCTTGCTCACGTAGAGAATGCCGTTCTCGATACGGGTCGTCTCAGCAAACTGCACGTCCCTGATCTTGATTATCCCCAGCTCCAGCCGCACGATGCGCCTCCTCGTATCAATGGCGCGAGCTCAGTTGACACTCTCCCGGCCCGGGCCCGCCATGGCTCCGACGCCGTGCCCCGCGATGTGTGGCGTTTCCCGACCGGATCACCCGACGTGGTTCCGGAACCACAATAGCCCGACCGGGCAGGCAGCGCAAGGGCTCTGGAAGGACGAGATCGCCGTGCGGCTGAGCACCCTGCGTATTCCGATGAATTCGTCCAGCGATTCCGGGCAGACGGTCGGAGCGTCAGCGACGGCGCGGCAGTGCCTCACCTCCTGGACGTTGATTCTTTGATACGCCCCCTGCCAAGGCCTTGCGCATGGATTCGCCCTTGAGGATGAGTTTGTGCGCGTGGTGTACCAGCCGATCCAGGATGGCGTCAGCGAGCGTGGGATCGGCGATCGTGGCATGCAGGACGTCCAGGATGAGCAGATGGGTCTTGGCGATCCGGGCGATGAGCCGGGGATACGAGCCATCGGTGTGGGTCAGGGCGAGGTCGGTGAGCAAGCGCGGCCCGCGGCAGTACAGCGTGCTGAACCCCTGCCGGCGCCGTGCCGGCGTGTGCGGCCGTGGGGGAGCCAGCGGCGTAGTAGGCCGGGCCGCGGACGTTGGCATGGGGTCCGAGCGGCAGGACCTCCTGTGTGTCGAGTAGCCGGTGATCAAGCCCGGCCTCGAGGATCGACTTGACGCTGCGGCTGGAACGGCGTGTCATTGAGACGATCCCTCAAGACCGCCAGCTCCTGATTCAGCTCCGCCAGGCTGAAGAAGGTCCGGTGCCGCAGCGGGGCGAGGACCCACCCGGGGCATGGCGGTGGAGTTGGGGCCTCTCGGGATCCGGACCAACGCCGTCGCGCCGGGAACCACCCTGGCGGAGCGGCTCGCCGGCACCCTGCTAGGGGCGCCGGAGGCCCGCGCGCGGGAGTCGTCGCGGATTCCACTCCGGCGCATCGCCGATCCAGAGGATGTCGCCCGCGCGGTCAGGTTCCTGGCATCACCGGACGTGCGGCACCTCAACGGCGTGGTCCTGCCGGTTGATGGCGGCCTGCTCGCGCGGTCGCCCCAGCCATATCTGGCCAGGCCTGCGCGGCGTCTAGTCCCCGGCGCCGGTCGGAGGGGCGTGCTCCGTAATCACACACTCCACGAGCTCGATCGGAACGTCGCCCCGAACCTCCCCCTGCCCGATCTCCACGGGAAGAATGAAGCGCAGGCGCGCTCCCTGACGCTTCTTGTCGCGCCACAGCGCCTCCACCAGGCGGGCCGGTGCTACGCCGGAAAAGTCTATGGGGAGACCGAGCGCCCGCAGCAGCGTGGTCTGGCGGGCTTCCAGCGACGCGGGAGCGAGCCCCATCGCCACCGCGACCCGTGCGGCCAGCGTCATCCCGATCGCCACGGCTTCGCCGTGGGTGTACCGGTGGAACCCTGTCGAGGATTCGATCGCGTGTCCGAAGGTGTGCCCGTAGTTCAGGAGCATGCGGCGGCCCACCCCCTGCTCATCCTCTTCCACGAAGAGGGCCTTAATCCGGAGGCACCGCGCCACAAGCTCCGGCAGGCGGCGGCTGTCCGCGTCCAGCAGTTCGGAGGCATGGGTCTCAATGAAGGTAAATAGATCTGCATCTGCGATCGCACCGTACTTGACGGCCTCGGCCAGGCCTGCCCGAACGGACCGCACCCCGCTTCCACCGACGGCTGCCACATCCACGACGGCCAGGCGCGGGTGGAGGAGGAACCCGATGAGGTTCTTGGCCCGGAAGTGGTTGAGGGCCACCTTGCCGCCGACGCAACTGTCGAGCTGCGCCATGAGCGTGGTTGGAACGTGCGCGACGGGAATGCCCCGCATGTAGGTTCCGGCCACGAAGCCGCCCACGTCGAGCACCTCCTCGCCGCCCATCGCAATGAGACATCCTGTCCGATCTATCTGCTCACGGACGAGGCGGCCGTAGAGCCCCCCGACGCTCTCCCAGGTCTTGACGCTCTCCCCGGAGGGGACCTCGATCAGCACCGGGTCCAGGCCCGCTCCCTGCAGCGCATCGCAGACCTGCTCACCGTGCCGGCGGACCGCCGCCGGGGATGCCAGGATGCCTACCCGA
Organism: bacterium; assembly: GCA_031082185.1. Classification (NCBI taxonomy): domain Bacteria; species bacterium. Next base: position 48,383 of record JAVHLI010000008.1, read on the forward strand.
CCCGACAGGCCGGCCTCGCGCGCGTAGTATCCCAGGAGACCAAGAATCCCCGTGCCGACGATGGCACGGTAGGATTGGGCCTGGCCGGGGTTGACCTCAATCGAGGAGACCGGCTCCCGTTCTGCGAGAAACGCAAGGATCCTGCGCACCACGCCATCCACGTCCTCGCTGGAGACATCCACCACCAGGTCGGCGGAAAGGTACTTCGGGCCGCGCCGGGCCCACAGGCGCTCGATGTTCTGCGTTACATTGCCCTTCAGGAGCGGCCACTGGTCGGCCTGTCCAACCCGGCGCGCTATGGCCTCCGGAGAGGCGACGAGCGCGATGAGCCACCCCCAGGAACGCAGGGACTGGAGGTTGCTCTCCCTCTCCACCACGCCGCCGCCGGTGGCGACCACGCCCGGCGTCTGCGTGATCTCGGCGATCAGCGCCTCTTCAATGGCCCGGAAGTGGGGCTCGCCGTGACGCTCAAAGATTGAGGAGATTGACGCATCTTCGCGGCTCTCGATCGTCTCGTCCGTGTCCACGAATGGCAGGCCGAGGGTGAGCGAGAGCTGTCGGCCGACCGCGCTCTTTCCGGTGGCCGGCATCCCAATCAAGGCGATGTTCCTCACGGCGAACACCCTCCCGGACAGGGGCCCCTGCGGCCCTCCGCGTCAAGGGGCCCCGTTGTTGCGAGAGAGTATACCATCAAGGGACCGCGTCCGCTCGGGTCGCGGCGGGGAAGCGGCATGCACGGTGGAGCCCCAGTAGACCAGCGTGTACTGGCCGAGCATCAGCCCAAAGGCGCCCTGGCGGATGCGCGGGGCGTCGCGTCCCAGACCGCGTCGGTCGAGACCAGGTACGCCAGCGTTTCACGGCGGCCCCCCCTTCACCGAGTGGTCCGGCCCTGGCAGGATCGAGCCGTCCGGCGTAGGGGACTTGGGGTCGCCGGTGGAAGATGTGCTAGGATCCGGCGCACGCCCCAAGGAGAGCACCGCACGCCGTCGTCCGCCGAGGAGGTCCCTGAATGGAGCGCAAGGTCGTGGTGCTGGTGCGGCAGGCAGGACTGGGAAGAACGCAGCCCCCCGACCACGAGTTCGGCCTGGGGATGTTCGATCGCTTCCTGCATGCCGTTGAGGGCCAGGCAACCAGGCCCAGAGCCATATGCTTCTACACCGAGGGCGTCAAGCTGGTTTGCGCGGGCTCGCCGGTAGTGGCGGGGCTGCAGCTCCTCGCGGGCATGGGAGTACGCCTGGCAGTGTGCGGAACATGCCTGGCGTACTTCGGCCTCTCAGACAGGGTCGCGGTCGGAGAAGTAGTCGGAATGAATGACATAGTCGGCCTGCTGATGGAGGCCGACCACGTCATCACGGTGTAGGACGATAGTAAGAGCGCGCTACGACTTCTTCTTCGCCTTCTTCTTGGCGCCCCCGGCCTTGCCGCAGCACTTGGATGCCTGGGTGGTGCGCCTCACAGCCATTACGCTCCTCCTCCTCAATAACCTGGGTGTTCTGCCCCACTGTGTTCGCCATTCATGGGCTGGAACCTGCGGGTCGTGAGGGTCTTCCAAGGAAGATACTCGTCTGGAGCCAGCCGGCTCATGCGCTCCGTCTCAGGGGACCCTTACCTTCTGCGACAGGATCGCCTTCGGCTCAATATCCTTGTGGGTGATCGGCTCGATACCGCCGCTGTAGACAACTACCTCGTACTCCCCCGGCGCGAGGCCGGCGAGGTTGGCCTCAATCCGAGAGGAGCACATGCAGCGGCATCCATCCCCGGTCCAGTACTCGGTCAGGGCGATCCGCCCCTTTTGGACCTGCCTTCGGACCACGACCTTCCGGCAGCACTGATGCGTACCTGCTCTGGTGTAGCGGATACCGCTGCCGATGACCTCGATCGTCGCCCCAATGGTCTGGAACCCGGCGCGCGTCTTCGAAGGCATGCCCGTCTCTGTCTCGGCGCAGCCGGTCACGCGGAACGAGAACGAAGGTTCAGGTCCGGCGCTCGCGGCGCCGAGGATAGACAGGGTCGCGAGCAGTGCGATCATCATTCTCATGGTGGAATGTCCCCCCAGGCATCGCTTTGGTCATCACCTGACCTCGCCATGGCTGGCATCGCAGCGCACGGCGACATATCACCTTCCTTGTCTGGATGCGCGACTAGAAGCGATCAGAGGCGAGCCCCAGGAGCGCATGCAAGAGGCCGCTATCTCGCAGGAACACTTTGGGCGACTTCACCTGGCGCTTCTTGAGGTTCTCATGCCAGGGCTGGAGCTGCCGTACCATGAACAGGCCCGTGAGGACGTCAAGGTAGCGGCCGGAATGGTGATCCCCTGCCGAGGAAGATCGCGCTCGAGACAGGTCAGGATGAACTGTTGGCGCCAGACGTAGCTGGCCCGATCTGAGCGCGCCAGGTAGGCGGGCGGGAATGGGACGCCTATCGGCCAAGACTCGAAGGACCGGAAACAGGTCGGGCCGCCGCCGGATCTCGTCGATCACCACGACCCCCCGCAGGGGCGCAAGTGCCGTCATCGGCTCGGCGAGCCGCGCAAGATCCCTGGGGTCTTCGAGGTCGAAGTGTGCTGGCGGCCCGGGGGAACGATCTCGCGCGCCAGTTTCGTGGTGTTCGGTCCTCGCGGTCCACACCTATTCCCGATGGGTATGCTGCTACCGGGCAAGGTTTAGGCCTGTCCTCAGGTGTGCCCCGGAAGGTCTCTCTTCGGGGCGCCCGTGTAAGTGTAGCCAGACTCGGGAGGGACCGGCCCTTTGATGCGGCCGCCCTGCTGGCTCTGCTCCCAGGCGTGGGCCAGGATGCCCGCTGCGCGCGAGAGCACGAACAGGCCGCGGCCCAACGGCGGCGGGAAGCCCAGCTCGCAGAACACCACCGCGGTGACGCCGTCAATGTTCATGGGGATCCGCCGGCCTTTGCGCCGCTCCAGCTCCGCCTCGACCGCGCGGCCGATGCGCGCGAACCGACCCGCAACCACGCCGTCCCTCGCCGCCTGATCCACCAGCGCCAGCAGGCGCACGGCGCGGGGGTCCACCGGGTGGAACCGGTGGCCGAAGCCTGGGATGAGCCTGCCAAGTCCGCGGCTCGCCCGCTCGACCTCGTCGCGCACCGCTTCTTCCAGCGAGCGCTCCCCGCAGGCGGTCGCCACGTCCGGCGATGGTTCCCCGCAGGCCGCCGCGATCGCCCCATAGAGCTCCATGCACTGCTGCCCTGCGCCGCCGTGGATATCGCCCAGGGCGTTTACCCCGGATGCCACGGCGTTGTTGAGGGGGAGCCCGCAGGTGACCGACATCCGGGCGATGGCAATGGACGGCGCCTGCGGCCCGTGGTCCACCGAGGCCACCAGCGCGGCTTCTAGAAGCGCGGCTTGGGCCGGGGATGGCAGGTCGCCCCGCAGCAGCAGCCAGATCATGGCAGGAAATGATATCGAGCCGATGAGTTGCTCGATAGGGTATCCCCGCACGCCTATCTGACCAGGGGCGATATCAATTATCGCCGTGCGCCACCAGGCCCGGAGTGGGTCCGCAGGCAGATCCGTCATATCGCGCCCTCCCGCTGGAACCCGGCGATCTCGTCGTCGGTGAAGCCCAGGCCCCGGAGCACCTCGCCGGTGTGCTCACCCAGACGGGGAGGCGGACCGTCCACGTCGGGCCGGCATCCCGACAGCCTGAACCCGGCCGTTGTGACCGAGATATCTCGGCCGGCTCCCGGCACCTCATCAAACTGCCGCACCAGCCCACGCTCTGCGACCTGCGGGTGGGCCAAAACCTCCGGAACCGAGAGCACGCGCCCTGCCGGCACCCCGGCCTGGTTCAGCAGGGGCTCCCACTCGGCCGCCGTGTGAGAGGCCAGGGCAAGCTCGATCTCCGCGGTAAGGGACGCGCGGTGGCGCAGGCGGTCCGCGCGCAGTGCAAACCGGGGGTCACCTGCAAGGTCGGGACGCCCCACAACCCTGCAGAGGGCCTCGAACTGCTCCTGCTTGTTGGCGGCGATGTTGAGCAGGCCGTCCTGGGTTAGGAACGCACCCGACGGGCTGGCCGTAAAGTTGTCGTTGCCCATGGGTTGGGGCTGCTCGCCGGCGATCAGGTAGTTCGAGACGATCCACCCCATGGACACCAGCGTGGCCTCGAGCATGGAGACGTCTATGAACGCGCCCTGCCCGGTCTGCCGGCGGGCGACCAGGGCAGAGGTGATCGCAAACGCCGCGGTGAGTCCGCCGATTGTGTCGCATATCGGAAACCCGGCCCGCAGCGGCCCGGACTCCGCGTCCCCGGTGATGCTCGTCACGCCTGAGAGTCCCTGGATGATCTGATCGTAGGCCGGGTTGTCGCGAAGCGGACCATCGCTGCCGAATCCCGAGATGGCGCAGTAGATCAGAGCGGGGTTGATGCGGGCAAGGGTCTCGTACCCGGTGCCCAGGCGCGTCATAACCCCTGGCCGGAAGTTCTCGACGAGGACATCCGCACCGGCGACCAGCCGCTCAAAAACAAGCCGGCCTGCTGCCTGCTTGAGGTTTACCGTTACCGACCGCTTCCCGGCGTTCTGGGCCATGAACGACGCGCCCATCAACCGCTGGTTCAACTCCGGGTCCGCGCCGAGCTGGCGCGCCAGGTCGCCGGTCCCAGGCACCTCGACCTTGATCACGTCGGCACCCACCAGCGCGAGCTGGAACGTGCATAGGGGACCCGCCAGCACGTTGGTGAGATCGAGGACCCTGGTGCCCTCAAGCGGACGCGCCACGGGTGGCCATCCTCTTGTCGAAAGGTTGGCGGTCGCCGCCCAGGGCGCTGGTCAGGCCCGCCGCCGCCCGCAGCAGCGCCGCGGACATCCGCCGCACCTCCTCGGGACGGAACCGGTAGAGCGGGCCGGACAGCGACAGCACGCCGACGAGCTCATGCTCCACGCCGAAGACCGGACAGGCGACGGCCGCGGTCTCCGGGTTGCGCTCACCGAAGGAGGCGGCGATCAGGTCGCGGCGGACGGCTGCGAAGGACGTGCCCCTGGCCCCGCCGAACGCCAGCAGCACCCTTCCCGCCGCCCCGCGGTCCAGCGGGAGGTGGTCGCCCTCGCGCACGTGATCGCGGATCGGCGCCGGGGAGTCAACGCGGTGGAGGCACACACGCACAGCCCCCTGGCGGACGTAGAACGAAGCGCTCTCACCGCTGCCGTTCGCCAGCTGGCGCAGGACGGGCACGACACGATCGGCCAATCGAAAGGACCGCTGGTACAAACTGCCCAGCCGCATGGGCGTGGGACCCAGACGATACCTGCCGTCGCCCACGCGCCACAGATAACCGTACCGCTCCAGCGATCCGCAAAGGCGCAGGATGGTGCTCTTGTACATTTTGGTGCGCACCGCCAGAGCGGACAGGCTGAGGCTGTCCTCGTCCTCGCGAAACGCATTCAGGACGGTCAGCGCGCGCTCCACCGCCGCCACCCCTTTTGCCTTGCCGGCCACCGCCTTCATCCTCACATCCGGTAGATGTCGTTGATGTCCCAGTGGCCGGCGGTCGGCACCGGATCGTTCACCATCGGCACGTCAATGACCGTGGGCCTTCCGGACCCCAGCGCCGCCGAGAGGGCCGGGGCCAGATCGTCGGCCCGCTCGACCTTCACTCCGTCGACCCCATAGGCGCGTGCCAGCGCCGCGAAGTCCGGGCTGTATGGCTGCCCGCCGCACTGGAACTCGCAACCGAATGTCCGGCCGTAGTGCGCCCCCATCAGGCCGGCGATCGTGCCGTGGGCGCTGTTGTTCATCACGACCCAGGTTACCGCGATGCCTCCCTCCACGGCGGCCGCGAGCACTGAGGGGTTGGCGCTGAACGCGCCGTCGCCCACCATGGCAAGGCATGGAACATCGGGCCTGGCGAGCTTCGCGCCCAGGACCGCTGCCGGACCATATCCCATGGTCGCCAGGCCGCTGGGCGGCAGGTGAGTGCGCGGCAGGTAGATGGGGAACTGCTGCCCCACCCCGTTCTTGTTCCAGCCCACGTCGGTGACCAGGATTCCCTCCCGGGGAAGAGCGGCCCGGACGTCGGCCAGGATCCGCTGCGGGGCAAGCGGTACCGAGTTAGACCGCGAAGGTCCGACCAGCCCTTCCAGCCAGGCCTGCCGCTCCGACTGGATGCGGACAAGCTCTGCGTGACCGCCCACTCCGCCCGGCGCCAGCCCTCGCAGCGCCGCCAGGACCGCGGTGAGGCCGGAGCGCGCATCTGTCACTGCCCCGATGACGGCAGGGAACGAGCGGCCGATCTCCTGGGGGTCGATGTCGAGATGGATGAGCTCGGTCGGGGGAATCGCGAAGGTGAACCGCGGATCCCACGAGCTGGAGTCGGCCTCGGCGAACCGGGTCCCTACCGCCAGGATCAGGTCGGCCTCGCGCGTCACACGGTTGGTCAGCTCGGTCCCCCAGAACCCGGTCATGCCGAGGATGAGTGGGTGGTCGTCCGGCAAAGCACCCTTGCCCATCAGCGAGTAGGCGACAGGCGACCCGAGGTGCTCGGCCACCAGCCGCAGCTCCTCCGAAGCCCCTGATGAGATCACGCCTCCGCCCGCGTAGATGACCGGGCGCCGGGCGGCCAGAAGGCGCCGGGCGATCTGCGCCGCGACGGCCGAATCGAGCCCTGGCGGCACCATCGGAGCCGGGGGATGAGGCGGGGGGCCTTCCGCCGGCGCCGAGAAGACGTCCATGGCCACATTCACGAGCACCGGGCCCGGCCGGCCGCTCGTGGCCAGGCTGTAGGCACGCGGCAGGATGCGACTGAGCCCGCGCGGATCCGCCACCCTCCAGGCCCGCTTGACGAAGGGGCGGAAGACCTCCCACTGATCGCCGTCGGTGTGATACTGGATCTCCTGGTGCGGGTGGCGGCCGTAGAAGTAGCCGGGCACGTCGCCCGCGATCACGAGGAGCGGGATCGAGTCCAGCGCGGCGTTCGCTACCCCGGTCGCGGCATTCGTGAGCCCGGGACCGAGATGCGTGAGGAGGATGCCGCAGCGTCCGGACGCGCGCGCGTAGCCCTCAGCCATGTGCGCCGCGATCTGCTCGTGCCGGGCCATCACGAAGCGCACGCGGCTGTCGGAGAGCGCATCCAGCACCGCTATCACCGTGTGGCCGCACAGCCCGAACACGTACTCGGTGCCCGCGCCCTCCAGGAACCGTACGATCTGGTGCGCGACGTTGTGCTGCTTGGATCCCATCGATACTACCCTCCGAGCTAGGTGACGCGGATGACTGCCTTTACAAACCGGGACTCGGCCGCTGCCTGCAGGGCGGCGGCCGCCTCCTCAAGCGGGAACTCGGCCTCAACGAGATGGCCCGCCCGCAGCCCGCCCTCGACGAGGTTGAGCGCGCGGCGGAAGTCGTCGGGATGATCGTAGATCAACGAACCAACCAGCTCTATCCCCTCGCGGACGAAGTGCAGCGGCGAGAACGCCACCTCATCTGCGCCCAGCCCCAGAAGCAGGACGCGACCTCTTCGTGGAACCGCCCGGATGCACCATGCAGCGCCGGCCGCAGCCCCCGAGCACTCGAAGACCGTGGCTGGCTCGCCGGTCTCACGCATGCGCGCCGCGATTTCTCTACCGGCCTCCTGGCTCATCACCACCGCCTCGGCCGCTCCCAGACCACTGGCCACCTGGACCCTCCTGGGGTCAAGGTCGAGCGCGGTGACCGAGATGCGCGCGGCGCTCATCAGATGCGCGAGCAACAGCCCAATGGCGCCGCACCCGAGAACCACGGCGCGGTCTCCCGGAACCAGCCCTGAGGCCGCCAGGGCGTGCACCGCCACCGCGAGCGGCTCGGTCAGCACCAGGTCGGGGTCTGGGATGTCATCCGGCGCCACCCAGGCGTGGCTGGCCGGTATGGACGCGTACTCCGCGAAGACGCCGTCCTCGTTGACACCCAGGACGCGCTTGTTGGGGCAGACGTTGCCGTGGCCGCGCCGGCAAATAGGACAGGTTGTGCAGGGGATGTTGGGCTCGACCACAGCCCGCCGGCCCACAAGCCCAAGAGAGACGCCGTCGCCGACCGCGGCGATCCTGCCTATCGCCTCGTGTCCCAGGATCATGGGGTAGGGCGCCTGCCGGTGGCCGGCGTAGAGATGCACATCTGAGCCGCAGATGCCGACCCGCTCAACCCGGACCAGCACCTCGCCCTGCCGCGGGGTTGGGATCGGCACCTCGTCCAGGCGCAGGTCTCGCGGACCGTGCAGTCTCGCTGCCCGCATCTTGCTCATCACGACCCTCCTGTCACGGTCTCACCCTCCGGCCCGAGCCCGACGGCGGCGAGGAGCCGCTTGGCGATATCCAGCCCGATCTGGCCTGGAGCCGAGGCCGCTATCCCAACCGCGAAGGTCAGGTCGGAACCGAAGTATCCCCCTCCGATCCGGCTCATAGCGCCCACGGCTCCCATTGACATGAGTATGCATGGGATCTCAAGGAACGTGCTGCGGGCCTCCAGCCCGGCCTCCAGCAGCACCAGGACGTCCTGTGGGGCGCGCGGCATGACTGCCACCTTTGCGACGTCTGCCCCTGCCTCCTGCATCGCCCGCATCGAATCCAGGAGGGCTGTGGCCGGAGGCGTGGCGCCGAAGTCATGCCACGAGCGGATGACCGCGGCCCCGGATCCGTGGGCGGCGGCCGCGGCTCTCTCTGCCAGGGCCGGTGCCGTGGCCATCTCGATGTCCACCAGCGCGGCCAGCCCGGTTGACGCCGCGGCCTCAAGTATGGCCAGGCGTTGCGCCTCATCCTGGGGACGGGCCCCACCCTCTTCATGCCGCCGGTTGGTGAAGATCAGCGCGCAGCGCGCGGCTGCGGAGATCGCTTCGAGCAGCAATGGTGTCTCGTCCGGGCTGAGGTCTGGGATGAAGTCGGCGCGCCACTCGACGCAGTCGGGTCCAAGCCCCCCAAGGCGCGCCGCCTGCGGAACCAGCGCCGCGCGCTCCGCCGCGGTCAGCGGCACGCATGTCAGTACCGCCGGCCCGCCGAGTGTGCGGTCACCTATCCGAACCGGCCGCCTGGCCTCCAATCGCATAGCGCTCGCCCTCCCACCGGGCTGCCGCTACCGCGCGGGGTTCTCTCCCGGCGGTGTATAGGCCCACAGCAGCACGAGCGGCTCGGTGCCGGTGTTGACGTGCTGGTGCTTCAGGTCCTTGGGCACGAAGATCATGTCGTGCGGGCCGAACGGCTGCCGGTTGCCGCCGGCGTCGACCGCCTCCCCGCTGCCCGAGAGGACCACGTTGATCTCCTCAGATCCTGGGTGCTCGTGCATCGAGCTCGACTCACCCTGCGGGAAGACGGTGATTCCCGCGACCAGGAACTCGGAGCCGCAGAGCTCCCCGTCGACGGTCCGGAACACCTTGCGGCGGAACCCCGGGTCGTCGAGGCCGATCCAGGACTGCTTGCCCTCGGTGAACGTGCGGATCACCTTGACGCCGGCCTGCTGCTTGACGCCCATTGCGCACCCCTCCTTGTCACAATCCCATGAACATATCAGTCGGCGGGCATCCCATAGAACTCGCCGAAGAGCTCCTGCTCGGACGGCCGATCCTCGGGAATCGGGCGGCTCACCCAGGTGGTGTTCATGTAGTGCTTGAGGTGGATGTTCTCCGAGGTGATGTTGCCGCCCCAGGTCCCACACCCGAGGCTCGATGTCATCGGCATCCCGTTGTTGAAGGCGCCGGCGTTCGCCTTCGACTGTGGCTGACGCACCATGATCCGGCTCACCGGCGCGACGCGCGCCAGCCGGTCGATGTGGTCGTCGTTGAACGAGTAGATGCCGCAGGAATGGCCCTTGCCGCCGACCTCGTAGATGGCCCTGACCATCTCGAGCGCCTCGTCGAAGCCGGAGTAGCGGAACAGCGAAAGGACCACGCCGAGCTTCTCGGAGCTGAACGGGCTGTGCCGCCCGATGTCGGTCTGCTCGACAATGAAGAAGCGCCGATCCGGAGCGACCTCGAAGCCGGCCCGTTCGGCCAGTTTCTGGGCCGAGATCGCGATCGTGTCCGGCGTCCGGTGGCCCTCGTCGTCCCAGAGGATCGCCCGCAGCTTCGCCGCCTCCTCGGCCGTGGCGAGGTGGCCGCCCTCCGCCACGAGGCGGTCGCGCAGCGCCTCGTAGATTCCGGCGTCGACGACGAGATTGCCGTCGGCCGAGCAGCCGGAGCCGAAGTCGGACATCTTGCTGATCCGGGTATTCCGGGCCGCCTCGGCGACGTCCGCGGTCTCGTCGATGACCATCGTCGAGTTGCCGGCGCCGACGCCATAGGCCGGCGTCCCGGAGGCGTACGCGGCCTTGACCATATCGCGCCCGCCGGTCGCCTGGACCATATCGACCCGGGTCATCAGGTACTGGGCGGCGGGGATGCTCGGACGCTCGACGCACTGAAGGAGGTCGATCGGAGCCCCTTCGCGGGCCAGGGCGCGGCGCATGATCTCGACCGTCTCGCGGGTGGTGTTCTTGCTGCGCGGGTGCGACGAGAAGATGACCGCGTCCCGACACTTGATGGCGAAGATCCCGACGCCGGGCGGCGTCAGCTCTGGGTTGGTGGTGGGGACGAGCGAGGCAATGAGACCCACCGGCTTGCCGTACTTGACGATGCCCTTCTCCGGGAGTTCCTCGATGACGCCGATGCTCTTCTGCCGCAGGACGTCTCGTAGGATTCCCATGACCTTGAAGCGTTTCCCGACCCGGCTCTCGGGGTCGCCGATGCCGCTCTCCTCAACACCCATGTGGGCGAGGCGCGTGAAGGTCTTCTCGTTCGCGACCGCCCACGCCACCGCCCGGCAGAGCCGGTCCACCTGTTCCTGGGTGGCGCCTTCGAACGCCTGGAGCGCCGCGCGCCCGCGCGCCACGAGCTCGTCGACATGAGCGGTTTCTTCAGGAGTGATCGGTCGAGGCGACATCATGCACCCTCCCTCTTTCCCAACCGCAACCGCCCCAGCAGGCCCCGCAGGGCCGCGGAGGACGGCAGACGAGGCACGAAGGCGGAGAGCATCATGATCGTAAGGACCAGGCTGATGGGATTGGTGACCAGTTCCAACAGGAAGGCGGGCACGCTCCCGCGGACCGACAGGATGGCCCTCCTGAAGTTGATGTCGGCGAGAGGGCCCAGAATGACGCCCAGCACCATGGGGCCGACCGGGTAGTCGCCCAGCTTCATGAAGTACCCCAGGATGCCGAACCCGATCATCCAGAAGACGTCGTAGATGTTGTTCTGGATGGCGTACGTGCCCACCACCGAGATCAGCGCGATCATGGGCATCAGTATCTTCTTGTTGACGTTGACGAGCTTCACGAACGGGCGGACCGCCATCAACCCGAAGATCAGCAGGAAGACGTTGGCCAGCGCGTAGGACGCCGCGATGAACCAGAACAGGTCCGGCATCTCCACCATGAGCAGGGGCCCTGGGCGCAGCCCGTGGATGAACAGCGCGCCGATGAGCACCGCGGTGACCGCGTCGCCTGGGATCCCCAGTGTGAGCATGGGGATGAGCGCCCCCCCAATGGCCGCGTTGTTGGCCGTCTCCGGAGCAATGACGCCCTCGATGGCGCCCTGCCCGAACGGCCGTGTGGGTTTGCGCACGGTCCTCTTGGCATGATCGTACGCCAGCAGGGCCGCGATCTCCCCGCCGGTTCCCGGCAGCGCGCCGACCATGATGCCCAGCACCGACGTGCGCAGGCTGAGCGGTAGAAACCGCAGCACGAGCGCCCACGACGGCAGGATGCGGCCCACCTCGGGGATCTTGATCTGAGGCACGTCGCCGCGGCCGACCCTGCCCAACTGGTAGAACACCTCGGACAGCCCGAACAGGCCGATGAGGACCGCGATGAAGTGCACGCCGCCGATCAGCAAGGGCAACCCGAAGGTGAACCGGCCCTCGCCCGTCACGGGATCCATGCCGACCAGTCCCACCAGCACCCCGCCCGCGGCCGCTATGAGCGCCCTCGGCATGGACTTGGCACCCAGCCGGCTGACAAGCGACAGCCCCATCGCCACCAACAGGAAGTAGTCCCTGGGCGCGAACTTCAGCGCGAACTCGGAGATGAGCGGGCCGGCCACCACCAGGGCCACGAGGCCCAGGACTCCGCCGATAAACGACTGCACGGTCGAGAGCCCGATGGCCATGCCGGCCTCGCCGCGCTGTGCCATGGGATAGCCGTCGAACCCGGTGGCGACGGCCGACGGCGTCCCAGGGATGTTGATCAGGATTGCTGAGCGCGATCCCCCGTAGACGCCGCCCGCATAGATCCCCAGCATCATCGCCAGGGCCGGCTTGGTGTCCCACGCATACGTCATGGACACCAACAGCGCCGTGGCCATGGTCACCGACAGCCCGGGGACCGCGCCCACGATAATCCCCCCCACCACACCCAGGGCGGAGAGCGCGACGTTCTGTGGAGAAAGGAACTCCCGGAATGCCTGCAGCGCCAGTTCGATGACCGCGCCTCCTTAGGGCAGAATCACCAGGAACACCTGCCGGAACACCACGAACGTGACGGCCACGGCCACGGCCGCTATGAGTACTGACTTCCACCAGGCGGCCGCGCGCAGCCACAGGAAGGAGACCGCCAGGTACAGGAACGATGCGCCCACGAAGCCCAGCTTCCGCAGCACCACCCCGTAGAGGATGGCCATCAAGGCCGCGATCAGGGCCGTGGAACGAACAGCCCCGCCGTCGGAGGCCGCCGCTGGCTCTCCTGCCGTGCTTTCCCTCCATACAAGCAGGGCGCACAGCAGCAGGACCAGGGCGACCAGGGCCGGGAAGACCCCGGGCGAGCCGGGGTCATGTCCGAAGTTGGACATCCGGCTCGCCCGGTGGAACACGAACCCCGCCAGCACAACAATACCTGCCGACTGCAGGCGCGTGGACAGCCTCCGGCGATCAGCCGACATCGCCGGTCCTACTTGCGGGCAGGCCTGGGGATTCCGAACATCTCCGGCGACTTCTGGGTCGCCTTGGCATCGTGGAGCAGCCAGGCGGTTACGGACTGCCACTGCTTGACCCACCGCATCGCCTCGTCGCCCGAGAGGTTCAGCGGCACGGCGCCGATGAGGTCGAGGAACTCCCGGGTATCCTCAGAGGCCACGGCCGGCCTGAACGCGTCGGCCAGCCGCCGCACCGCGGGCGCGGGCGTTCCCTTCTTGACCCACACGCCGAAGAACGGTCCCCACGGCAGGTAGGGACGGTACTCGGGCATCATCTGGCCCAGGGCCGGGACGCCGGGAGCGACGTCCGCGGGCACGTTGTCTATGACGGCAAGGGCCCGCATCCGTCCGGCGCGGATGTGCTCGGCCACCGCCGCCATGACCGATACGTGGAAGTCAATGTGCCCCCCCAGAAGCGCCGGTATGGCAGGACCGTCACCATCAAACGGGATCGGGTTGAACTTCACGCCGCTGACCGCGGTCATCATTGCCCCGACGACGAAAGGCACGCCGCCGATTCCCGTGGAGCCGGCCTTGATCTGTCCGGGCTGCTGCTTGGCCAAATGGATCAACTCGGTAAGATAGCGCAGTTTAGAGTCGCTTCTCACAACCACCACAGGGATGCTGCGCGCGAACAGGTTGATCGGCTCGAACTCATCGAAGTTGCGCGGCGAGAGATCTAGGACGCCATAGATCGTTGGGTTCTCGGCCGCGTAGAGCAGCGTGTAACCGTCTGCCCGCTGGTCGAAGACGTACTGCATGCCCACGGCGCCGGAGGCGCCGGTCATGTTGCTGAGCACGACTCGCTGGCCCAACGCTCTCTCGGCCAGCGGGGTTATCCTGCGCGACACCCGGTCGGTGGTCCCCCCGGCGCCCCACTGGATGATCCCGGTGATGCTGCGCTCCGGATAGACCTGCGCTCTGGACGGAACAACCATAACGCCCCACGCCAGCGTCACCACCAGCGCCGGGATGAGCACGAACTTCAAGAGCCTGGAAGCCGCCTCTGCGTGCATCTCGTCATCCTCCTTCGGGCGAATCGATTCGAGCGAATCGGTCGCACTCTACCTGGCACTAGACCCCTGCATACTACTGTGCAGAACTCCATTCTAAAATCTACGGCCCGGCCGGCCTCCCTGTCAAGGCCCCATGTCTGGGCCTTGGAGCAGTAGCAAGAGGGCGGTGTCTCGGTATCGCGGGGGTATGGGGTCAGCCGCGCTTGGGGCATGGGGGCGGGGCCTGCCTGATGCGCGCCAGGTCGGCCACCAGCGTCCAGACCGCCAGATACCCGAACAGGGCCGCGGAAAACCCTCGAAAGAGAGACACCGCGCCCGGGCGGAAGCCGGCGGCCTCCATGCGCGCCACGGCCAGGTGCCCGCCGTCCAGCGGAAGCAGCGGAAGCAGGTTGGATATCCCCACGCTCAGGTTGAGGGCGCCCGCCGCAGCCGCAAGGGAGCGTGGTCCTCCTCCGTCCGCGCTGTTCAGAAGCGCCAGAACGGAGAGCAGCCCGCCTACCTGCATGCGGGCGGTCTGTCCCGGTAGGAGCACCGGCGCCGGCACGCGGGCGGCCTGGCGCAGCAGCAGGCCTGCGGCAATGTTGGCCAGCGGCCCGGCCAGCAGGACCGGAACGCGCCGGGCCGGAGGAAGTCGGTCCACGTCAATCGCCGCGAACCCGCCTAGCGGGAGCGGCCGCAGAGTCACATCCACGCCGCCGACCTTCCGGCGCAGCAGGGGCGGCCCGAAGCCGACCCCTACCTCGCGCACCTCGCCCCCGGCGCGCCGGGCGGCGAGCGCATGGGCGAGCTCGTGCAGCATCACCGTTCCGCCGATTATGCCCGCAACCCTGGCCCAGCGTGCCCAGCCCATCTTCTCCTCCGCTACTCCGCCCGTTCTACTCCGCCCGTTCTACTCCGCGGCGTCCTTCGCCGCGACTCGCGCCACGGCCGCGACGCGGTCACCGGCCTCCAGCCGCATCACCGCGACGCCCTGCGACTGCCGGCCGTGCGCCGTGATCTCCCGAACGGTGATCCGGTTGACGATGCCGTTGGCGGAGATCAGTAGCAGTTCGTCGTCGTCGTCCACCGCCCGCACCGCGGCCACCGGACCTTTCTTGCGGGTGGTCTTGATGTTGATCACCCCAATCCCGCCGCGGCGCTTCAAAGGATACTGCGAAAAAGGCGTGCGTTTCCCGTATCCGGCCTCTGTTACGGTCAGCAGGGCGAGGCCCTCGCTGCTGTCGGCAACCCCCACAACGCTGTCATCGCCCTTCAGCCGGATGCCGATCACGCCGCGGGCGGTTCGCCCCATCTCGCGCACCTGGCCTGCCTTGAACCGGATCGCCCGGCCCAGCCGCGTGGCCAGCGCGATCTCGGTCTCCTTCTGGATATACCTGACGCCCACGAGCTCGTCGTCGCCCGCGAGCGTGATGGAGAAGATGCCGGCCCGCTTGGCGTTTATGAACTCCATCAACCCGGTCTTCTTGACCATGCCGCGGCGCGTCGCCATAAACAGCGTCCCCGCCTCCTCGAAGGAGCGGAGGGGTATGATGGCGTTGACGCGCTCACCCTGTGAGACGTTGATCAGGTTGACCACCGGCAACCCCCGCGCGGTGCGGCCGGCTTCGGGGACCTCGTGCGCCTTGATCCGGTAGACCTTGCCGCGGTTGGTGAAGAACAACAGGAAGGCATGGTTGGTGGTCACCGCTATCTGCTCGACCACGTCTTCCTCGCGCGTGGCCATCCCGGTTACGCCCCTGCCGCCCCGGCGTTGCACCCGGTAGGTTTCCAGGGGCTGGCGCTTGACGTAGGTGTTGCGGGTGAGCGTGATTACCACCTCGGTATCGGGGATCAGATCCTCGGCCCCGAACTCCTCGGCCTCCTTGCCGGTGATCCGGGTGCGGCGGGGGTCGGCGTAGCGCTCGCGCGCCGCCATCAGTTCCTCCCGCACCGTGGCCATGATGAGCCGCGGCCGCGGGGAGGTGGCGTCCGCCAGCATCTCGTTGAACCGGGCGATCTCTTTGAGCAGCTCCTTGTACTCCGCCTCTATCTTCTCGCGCTCCAGCGCGGTCAGGCGCTGTAGGCGCATCTCGAGGATCGCCTCGGCCTGCGCCTGGCTCAGCTCGAACTGCGTCATCAGGCCCGCGCGCGCCGCGGGCACGTCCTTCGCTTTGCGGATGAGCGCGATGATCTCGTCCAAGTGCCTCAGCGCGACCTTGAGCCCCTCTAGGATGTGGGCGCGTTCCTCGGCGCGGCGCAGCTCGTACTGGGTCCGGCGGATCACCACGTCGCGCCGGTGCGCGAGGTAGTAGCCCAGCATCTCCTTGAGCCCCAGTTGCCTCGGGGCGCCGTCCACCAGCGACAGCATGATCGCGCCGAAGGTGACCTGCATCTGGGCGTGCTTGAAGAGCTGGTTCTTCACTATCTGGGGGTTGGCGTCGCGCCGGAGCTCGATCACCACGCGCAGCCCCCTCCGGTCCGACTCGTCGCGTAGGTCCGCGATGCCCGCCAGCTTCTTCCGGCGCACCAGGTCGGCGATGCGCTGGACGAGCGCCGACTTGCTTACCATGTATGGGATCTCGGTCACGACGATGGCGATGCGGCCGCCGCGTATCTCTTCCATTGCCGTCTTGGCCTGCACCGTAATGCTTCCCCGTCCCGTCGTGTACGCGGAGCGGATCCCGTCCCTTCCCAGGATGACGCCGCCGGTGGGGAAGTCGGGCCCCTTGACGATCTTCAGCAGTTCTTCGATGGGCGTCGCGGGGTTGTCAATCAGCGCAACCAGCGCGTCCACGATCTCGCCCAGGTTGTGCGGCGGGATGTTGGTGGCCATGCCGACCGCGATGCCGCTGGCGCCGTTTACCAGCAGGTTGGGCAGCCTGGCCGGCAGAACCGTCGGCTCCTTCAGGCTCTCGTCGAAGTTGGGACGGAAGGAGACGGTCTCCTTGTCCAGGTCGGTCAGCAGCTCGGCGGCGGCGGGCGACAACCGTGCCTCGGTATACCTCATGGCGCCTGCCGGGTCGCCGTCGATGCTGCCGAAGTTGCCTTGGCCGTCCACCAGCGGATATCGGAACGACCACCCCTGCGCCATCCGCACCAGCGCGTCGTAGATCGGCGCGTCCCCGTGCGGGTGGAGCTTGCCCATCACCTCGCCCACGATGCGGGCGCTCTTGCGGTGCGGAGTGTCGGGCCGCACCCCCAGCTCCGACATGCCGTAGAGAATCCGTCGCTGTACCGGCTTCAGCCCGTCGCGCACGTCGGGCAGCGCCCTGCTCACGATTACCGACATGGCGTAGTCGAGGTAGGAGGTCCGCATCTCCTCCTCGATCGGCCGCGGGACGATCCTCAGTTCTTCGGTAGCCATAGGCGTGGGGTCGGCGCGCTCCTATATGTCCAGGTTCCGCACGTCGCGCGCGTACTGGATTATGAACTGCTTGCGGGGTTCGACTTCCTCTCCCATCAGCGTTTTGAAAACCCACTCGGCGGCCGCCGCGTCCTCGAGGTCCACCCGCAGCAGCGTCCGCGTGGCCGGGTTCATCGTGGTCTCCCAGAGTTGCTCGGGGTTCATCTCGCCCAGCCCTTTGTAGCGCTGCACCTCGGCTTTGGCCCCCCGGCGGTCGAGCGCCTGCAGGGCCACCTGGCGTCCCTCCTCCGAGTAGGCGTAGGTCTTCTCCTTGCCGCTCCTGATCAGGTAGAGCGGCGGCTGCGCGATGTAGACCTTTCCGTGCGTTATGAGCTCTTTCATGTAGCGGTAGAAGAACGTGAGCAGCAGCGTGCGGATGTGATTGCCGTCCACGTCGGCGTCGCACATGATTATGACCCTGTCGTAGCGCCTCTTTTCGAGAGAGAACTCCCCTCCCACCCCGGTGCCCAGAGCGGTGATGATCGCGCGAATCTCCTCGTGCGCGATCATCTTGTCCTCGCGCGCCTTCTCGACGTTGAGGATTTTGCCCTGGATCGGCAGGATCGCCTGGAAGTTCCGGTCGCGGCCCTGCTTGGCGGTCCCGCCCGCGGACTCGCCCTCCACTATGTACACCTCGCAGAGGTTAGGGTCGCGCTCCACGCAGTCGGCCAGCTTGCCCGGCAGTGTGCCCACCTCGAGGGCGCTCTTGCGCCGCACCAGCTCTCGAGCATTCCGCGCGGCCTCGCGGGCGCGCGCGGCGTTCAGCACCTTCGCCACGATCCGCTTCGCGTCCGGCGGGTGGGTGATCAGGAACTCCGCTAGCGCGTCGGAGACCGCGGACTCGACAATTCCCTTCACCTCGGTATTGCCGAGCTTCGTCTTGGTCTGTCCCTCGAACTGCGGCTCGGCCATCTTGACGCTGAGCACGGCGGTCATGCCTTCCCGCATGTCCTCGCCGGCCAGCGACGGGTCGCTGTCGCGCACCAGCGAGGCGCGTCTGGCATAGTCGTTGATGGAGCGCGTCAGGGCCGAGCGAAACCCGATCAGGTGCGTGCCGCCTTCGGGCGTGGGGATCGTGTTCACGTACGTGAGCATGTGCTCAACGTAGCTATCGGTGTACTGAAGGGCCACCTCCACCTCGACGCCGTCGCGCTCGCGCCGGGCGTGCGCAATCTCGGAGATCTTCGCCTTCGTCCGGTTGAGGGCCGCCACGAGTTCCTTGATCCCGCCGTCGTGCTTGATTGTCGCCGCGCGGCCGGTGATCTCGTCGGACAGGTGGATCTCCAGGCCCGCGTTGAGATAGGCGATGTCTTCCAGGCGCTTGACCACAACGTCGAATGCGAACTCGGTCGCCGTCATAACCTGCGCGTCGGGCTTGAACGTCACCTTGGTGCCGGAGGGCTGGGGCGCTCCGCGCGTCCACGCCAGCGGGCCCTGCGTCCTGCCGCGCGCGAATCGCTGGCGGTGTGTCTTGCCGTCTTGGTAGACCTCGACCTCCAACCACTCGGAGAGGGCGTTGACCACCGAGACCCCGACGCCGTGCAGCCCGCCGGAGATCCTGTACCCGCCCCCGCCGAACTTGCCGCCGGAGTGCAAGGTGGTCAGCACCACCTCCACTGCGGGCTTTCCTACCTTAGGCACCTTGTCCACGGGAATGCCCCGGCCGTTGTCCAGCACGGTGGCGCTGCCGTCGGCGTGGAGGGTGACGTCAATGCGCGTGCAGGCCCCGGCCAGGGCCTCGTCCACCGAGTTGTCCACCACCTCGAAGAGGAGATGGTGCAGCCCGTCCGGACCGGTGCTCCCAATGTACATGGCGGGGCGCCGCCGGACACCGTCCAGCCCCTCCAGAACCTGGATATGCTGGGCGGTATACTCTGGGGTTTCGGCCATCAATTTACGCTCCACTCAAGCAAACAGGCACACGCCTCAGCGCGCATGCCCACTCCCTATTCTATCCCTGGAATGGTCCGGGTGTCAACGGTGGAAATCCTCGTCCTGACTATCTCTCCGCCGTTTTCCGCCGCCGGATTCTGACCAGGCTGCCTATCCTGTCGGCCACGGTGGACGGGGCCGTCTGAGTTGGAATCAGGCGGGAGGCCGTCACCACGATCGCCCGGGCCGACGGCAGAAGTCCTGGTTCTGCCAGGCGGCCGGCATCCGCGGCCCGCGTGAGCAGGCTTCGGCCCGCGGAAGACCGCCGTAGCCCCCGCGCGTCGAGAATCGCCACTACCTCGCGCACGTCCACAACGGTGTCCCCACCCAGGTAGACGAACAGCCCGGTGCTCACCGTACCTCCCCTCGGAGCGGCTCACGCCCGGGCAGTCTCCGCCGCGCCACCGGAGACACGTCGGTGATTGCCCCCTCGCCCAGCTCCCGCGCCAGGGACGCCACGATCTCTGCGCGCCTCAGCCGGATCTCCGCTCCGGCCGCCTCGTGGGTCACCCCCACCAGCAATCTCCTGCCCCGCAGGGTAACCGGAGCGCTTACCCCTGCCAGCGCCCGGCCTGCGATCCGCGGCCATATCTCCCGGGCAGTTGCAAGGTGCATCGCGGGCTCGATTCCCAGCGCGCGGGCGGCCGCTCTTAGAACCTCTCTAATCGGGACGACCATGCCGCCTCCGCCACCGCGCCGGCTTCCACCGCCAGAACCCTCACCGGCCGGGCCGCCTGCGGCAACGCGGTGGAGGTCAGCATCACCTGTCCCTCTTCCGCCAGCCCCAGGATTCGTCTCTGCCGGTCCTGATCGAGCTCCGAGAGCGCGTCGTCCAGCAGGAGAACCGGGCTCTCGCCCATCTCGGCTGCCATCACGCCGCGCTCGGCCAGCCGAACCGCCAGCATGGCCGTCCGCCATTGTCCCTGCGACCCGTTGGCTCGCAGCGCGACGCCCTCAAGCGCCAACTCCACGTCGTCGCGGTGGGGTCCTGACAGCGTGGTCCCCCGCCTGATCTCATCGGCGCGCAGGCGCGCCATTTGCGCCCGTGCTTCGTCCTCTCGGGATTCGTCCGTTTCTCCGGGCCAGGACGGTCGGTAGACCACGCTGAGCGTGCCCTCCCCTCCCAGGCGGCCAAACCACGCTTCCGCCTCGGGCGCCATGCGCCGCATGTACCCGAGGCGGTGCGCCGCGATCCTCACGCCAAGCGCGACCATCTGGGCGTCCCAGGCTTCCGTGCCGCCGGGCACCCCGCGCCTCAAGTGGGCGTTCCGTTGCGCCACCACCCGATGATACCGGTGCAACGCGAAGAAGTAGGCGGGGCTGATCTGCGCCAGGGCCACGTCCAGGAGGCGGCGCCGCCCTGCCGCCGGGCCGCGTACCATTTCCAAGTCCCACGGTGCCGCCAGGACGACCGCCAGGCGGCCGAGCACGCTCCCTCGCGGGGTGGGCGCGCCGTTCACCCGCATCTGTGAGGTCAGGCGCCCGTCTTCCACCGCCAGCGTGATCTCGATCTCTTCTTCGCGTCCCCGCCGGGAGATCTGTGCCCGCACGCGGGCGGCCGTCTCGCCCCCCTGGATTGCCTCCTCCTCGCGCGCGGTCCGGTGAGAGCGTCCCGTCGCCACAAGGTAGACGGCTTCCAGCACGTTGGACTTGCCCGCGCCGTTGCGGCCGACGAGCGCAGTAATGCCGTCGTCGAACGCGATGTCCGCTCGGGAGTAGTTACGAAAGGCTCGGATCCAGAGGCGCCGGAGTCGCGGCATCGTCTGCAACTGCAATGGCCAGGGTAGGCCCTCCCTGCACGGCGACCTGGTCCCCGGCGGTCACCCGGCGGCCACGCTTCGTCTCAACCTGCCCGTTGACCAGCACGCGGCGCGCCGCGACGAGTGTTTTGGCTTCGCCGCCGGTTCCCACCACGCCGGCCCACTTCAGCAGCGCGCCGAGGGTGATGGTCCCGGTGTGGATCCTTACCGTGCGATCACGTGGCAACGCGGACCGGCGCCAGAACGTACGTGTAGTCGCCTCCCCCGGCAGGGCGCAGCGCGCCCGGGCTCAGCGGTCCGGTCAGCTCCAGTATCAGCTCGTCCGCGTCGAGCACCGACAGACACTCGATTAGGTACCTGGCGTTGAAGGCGGTTGCGATGACTTCGCCCTCAGAGGATACCTGCAGGCGTTCTTCGGACCGGCCGTACTCGGGCGTGTTGGAGGCAAGCGTCAGCGTGTCCCCCTCGGCCTGAAGCCGAACCACGTTGGCCGAGTCCCGGGCGGTGAGCGCGACGCGGCGCACGGCGGCCAGCAGCCGCTGCGTACCGACGGTCACGCGCTGCTTGTAGCCCTGGGGGATAACCTGCTGGTAGTTCGGAAAGGGCCCTGGAATCAGGCGGCTGACCATCCTGGCCCCCGGCATGGTGAACAGGATCTGGTTCTCCGCCAGGGAGATCTCCACCTCGCCCTCGGCGCTCCCAAGGGCGCGCGTCAACTCACGCATGGTCTTGGAGGGCACAATGACGCCTATCTTCTGCGATGCCGGGTTGGCGAGCGCGGCGGTGCGCAGGGCGAGTCGGCCGCCGTCGGTGGCGACCACGCGGACTTCCTTCCCGTCCAGCACAAGGTAGAGCCCTGTCAGAAACACGCGCGTGTCATCGGTGGAAACGGCGAACTCGGTCTGGCGCACCATGGTGCGCAGCAGCCCGGCGTCCACGCTGGCCACCGGAGCAGCCTCGGGCTCGGGCATCAGCGGGAAGTCCGACGCGGGCAGCCCAAGAAGGTCGTAGGTAACTCTCTCGCACTGGACCTCGACTTCGGTCCCTCCCTCCACAACCTTCACCTGCACAGGCGCCTCGGGGAGGTTCGAAACGATCTCGCCGAAGAGCCGCGCCGGAAGCGTTATCGCGCCTCCCTTCTTGACCTTTGCGGGCACCTCGGTTTGTATACCGTGGTCCAGATCGGTGGCGGCCAACTTGATCGCATCCTTGCGCGTCTCGATCAGTATGTTGCTCAGGATGGGCATCGTGGCGCGCGAGGATACCGCGCGGCCCACCAGGGCAACTGCCTTGCTTAGATGCTCGTGCGCACAGGTGAACTGCATGCGCGCCTCCTTCTATTCTGTATTGTAATTAAAGAACAGTAGTAGTAGTAGGCGGTGTGCACTCTGTGAACAACCGCCCGGGCCTCCTGGGAGAGGAGCGTTGCGGCCTCATGACGTCCTGGACGGCGTGGGGACATCTCGCGGCAGCGCGAGGCCGCGCGTACGCCACGCCCTTCAGTTGTCCACACAGTCCCAAATGCGCTCACAGGATATCAACCTTGCCGTTGAAGGTCTTCCATCAGGCGTTTGATGCTGGCCGCCAGATGGGCGTCCCGGTGAAGTGCTTCGCGCACCCGATGGCACGCGTGCATGACCGTTGTGTGATCGCGGCCCCCGAACTCTTCCCCGACGCGCGGCAGCGAGGCGTCGGTGATCTCTCGAGCCACGTACATGGCCACCTGGCGCGGGAAGGCCACGCCCTTGGTGCGGCGCTTGGCGCGCATCTCTTCCACCCGCAGGCCGAAGAACTCCGCCACCGCCTGCTGGATGGACTGGATTGTCACGACCCTGGCGCGCGCGGGAGGCAGTAGATCGCGCAGCACGTCCGCGGCCAGCTCCACGCCGATGGGCGAGCGGGTGAGAGAAGCGTACGCGACCACGCGCACCAGCGCGCCTTCCAGCTCCCGGATGTTCGTGTGGATGCGCTGAGCAATGAACTCCGCGACCTCTCCGGGCACGGAGAGCCCGTCACTCTCGGCCTTCTTGCTCAGGATGGCGATGCGGGTCTCCAGGTCGGGGGGCTGGATATCGGCGATCAGCCCCCACTCGAAACGGCTCCGGAGACGGTCCTCCAGCGTAGGTATCTCCTTAGGCGGACGATCGGATGAGATGATGATCTGGTGGTTGGTCTCGTGTAGCGTGTTGAAGGTGTGGAAGAACTCCTCCTGCGTGCGCTCCTTTCCCGCCAGGAACTGGATGTCGTCTATGAGCAGGACGTCCACGCTGCGGTACCGCTGCCGGAACTCCAGGGTCTTGTCGTCCCGGATCGAGTTGATCAACTCGTTGGTGAACTTCTCGCTGCTGACGTAGGCGACCCGCGCGATGTCCGCGCCGCGGAGCACCCGGTGTCCGATGGCCTGGAGCAGGTGTGTCTTGCCCAGGCCCACGCCGCCGTAGATGAACAGGGGGTTGTAGGCCCGCGCAGGCGACTCGGCCACGGCCATCGCCGCCGCGTGGGCGAACCGGTTTCCGGCCCCCACGACGAACGTTTCAAAGGTGTACTTGGGCGAGATGTGGAGCCCTTCGGGAACGCGGGATGGCGTAGTAGAGCCCGGGGCCGCGAGTCGGGGGGCCGGAGCTGCGGGACTTGGCGCCGGCGCCGCCGGCGCGGCCTCGACGACCGAGATGCGCACGCCCACATCGCGTCCTACCACGGCGTGCAGCGCCCGCCGGATCGTGTCCGTCAGCCGCTGTTCCACCCAGTCCTTCGCAAAGCGGTTTGGGACGGCGAAGTGAAAGGTGTCGTCCTGGAGTCCGAGGGGACGCATCACCCGCAGAAACGATTCGAGGGTGGGCTTGTTGAGCTGCCCCTCTATTCGTCGCAGGGCTTCCGTCCACAACTCGGCTGGGGAGACTTCGATCGTCACGGCCGGCTCCTCTCTCGATGCGCGATGCCCAACGGTCGCTCCATTAGGACTTGAAGATCTCGTCGAGGAAGGCAATGCCCTCCTCCGTGAGGGTGCGCTTCCCGCGCCCCTTCCCCGTTGCAAGCTTGAGGGTTTCCAGGGACTGAAGCTCACGGTACGCGGTGCTGTGGCTGATGTCGAGCTCCTTGGCGATCGTCGTGGGGCCCACCGCGCCCAACTCGGCGACCAACAGCAGCACCTTCTTCTGCCGCGGGGTGATCGCCGGGGCCCGGCGAGCTTCTGGCTCCGGGGCCATCTCTGGAGCGGACGGCTCCTGCTGTATGCGCAGCGTGACCACGGTGCCGTGGTCCAGGTTGTCCTCTATGGACAGCGATCCGCCCAGAAACTGCATCTGCTCCCTTGCCACCGGCAGCCCGCTGCCAACGCCGCGGATGAACCGCCGCATCTCGGCGGAGGCGGTGGAGAACCCCGGCACCACCGCGCGCTCCTTGTCGGAGATCCCCGGCCCCTGATCGGCGATGCGAATCGTGTTGCCGTCATCGAGAACGGTGACCGTGGCGTTGTGGAAATAGGCGTGTATCAAGTTCTCAACGATCTCCTTGATGACAACAAACGGCACCCGTCCCCCGCGTTCACGTGACACAGCATACGTGCGCGCCGCCAGCTCGCCGACGAGCGCGTGAAAATCGTCCCCGCGCAGCGAGATAACCCGCGGAGCCGCCAGGGGCGAGTCGTAAACCGCCAGGCGCACCTCCGACTCGGCCTCGTCACCCGCAGGCAGCGGCGCGACGCGCCGCTCTTCGATCAGCCGCGCGATGATCTCACGAATGGACATCGAGTCCCCGCTGCGCTCGGTAGTGGTTGGCCGCCACCGCGCAGACTCCTACCCCACAGACCTCCGGGCATCGGATTTCACGCCCACCCCTGGACGGTCACTGGAACGGCAAGGGTGTGGACAACACGACCCGGACAGACAAGGGGTTCGCGCTGCCGCGCCCCGCATCCTCTGTCCGAGGCCAACCCGAAAACCGGCGACAGCAAGGGGGCCTGGACGTTATCCACAGGTGTGGAAAACCCTGTGGATAAGAAAGGGCGTTCCGGGGGCATTTTCGCGCATCCGCCGGTGAACCGGGGGTCTGGTCCGGGTTCGGTTCACGCGTTCGCGGTCAAAGATGTGGACAGAGGCAGGGGTTATCCACAGGGTATGCGCAGGGCAATGGCCTCGCGGGGGGTGGCGTCGGCGCGTGGTTCCCGCCACGACGTGGGTGCCGCGAGGGACCTGCTGGACGCCGCGTTGCCGCGGCATGGGGGCTGTGCTATAGTAGGCCTGCTCTGTGGCGGAGGTTCCCAAGTGAAGCGCACATTTCAACCAAAGAATCGGAAGCGCGGGCGCGTACACGGCTTTCGCGCGCGCATGAGCACCCCGGGCGGGCGCCGGACGCTGAAGCGTCGGCGGGCTAAGGGAAGGCACCGGCTGACCGTTTCCGGGTAGGGCGCCGTGGTGCCCACCCACAGGATTGGCCGGCTGTCCCGAGAGGAAGAGTTTCGCCGCGTGTATCGCGAAGGATCCCGCTGCACGACCGCGCTCCTCGTCCTGCACGCCCGGCCCAACGGCACGGAGTGCGTGCGCCTCGGGCTGGTTGTGAGCAGACGGTTCGGCGGCGCCGTTGCGCGCAACCGCGTCCGGCGGCGGCTGCGTGAAGTGATCCGAGCCGAGCGCGGGCGCATACGCATCGGGGCCGACGTGGTGGTGGTTCCGCGCCGGGTAGCCGCGGCGGCGAGCTTCTCCGCTCTTCGCGGTGCCGTGGGCGTGGCGCTGGTCCGGGCCGGGATGGGCGGCGCGGCGGAGGAAAGTGGCTGATGACGCGGATCCTGCTGTCCTTGATTGCCGGATACAGACGGTTTCTCTCCCCCCTGTTGCCGCGCGCGTGCCGTTTCCATCCCTCCTGTTCTGAGTACGCGGCCGAGGCAATTGAGCGCCACGGCGCCCTGCGGGGGCTGCCGCTGGTGGCGCGGCGAATCACCCGCTGCCATCCGTTCCATCCCGGTGGATACGATCCCGTTCCATGATGGGCATGAGGAGGATATCGCGTGTTTGATGCAATCGTGACGCTGCTGCAGAGCGTGCTCCAGGCCTTCTACGGCGTCACCCAAAACTATGTGGTGGCGATCGTCCTGCTGACGGTCGCCATCAAGCTGGCCCTGCATCCCCTGACGCGGAAGCAACTTGGGTCCATGAAGGCGATGCAAACCCTCGCGCCGCAGATGGAGGTCCTGCGGCGCAAATACAAGGAGGACCCCAAGCAACTGAACGTCGAGGTGATGAACCTCTATCGCGCGAACAAGGTAAACCCGCTGGGGGGGTGCCTGCCCCTCCTGCTTCAACTGCCGGTGCTGTACGCCCTGTTCGCGCTCTTAAGAAAGCCGGGCCTGTTTGGTGGAGAGAAGCTGTTCGGGCTTTCCCTGGAGGCCCACCCCTGGCCGGTCCAGGTACTCCTCGACCACCCACTGCTCATCCTTATCCCGGTACTGAGCGGCCTGACCACCTATTATCAGCAGAAGATGTCCATCACCGACCCACAACAAGCCAAAATGTTCATTTTTATGCCGATTATGATTGCGTGGTTTTCTACCCAATTTCCGCTCGGCCTGTCCGTATACTGGATCTCTTCGACCGTCGCCTACATCGTGGAGTACTTCATTGTAGTCGGGGCGCCCCGGCCGGTGAAGGTGGCCCCGCCCCGGCAGCCTGCCTCCGCGGCGAAGGGTAAGCGCAGGTCCGGGGCAGGGGACGACCGGTGACCACCGCGGAGGCCGCGGGCCGCACCGTTGACGAGGCCGTTCTGAAGGCGCTCGCCCAACTGGGCGTCGCACGGAGCGAGGTGGAGGTCGAGGTCCTCCAGGAGCCCAAGGCCGCCCTGCTGGGCTTCGGGGGGAGAGAGGCGCGCGTCAGGCTCACCGTGCGGCCCGGCGCAGCCGACGCCCTGGGCTCGCTAACCACGGAGATCGTCCGGCTCATGGGATTCCCGACCACCGTTACCGTCGAGGAGACCTCCGATGGCCTCATCGCGGCCCTGCAGGGCCGAGACTTGGCCGGGTTGGTCGGCCGGGACGGCCGCGCGCTGGACGCGCTGGAGCTGATTGCCGGCCTTCACCTGCAGCGGCTGCTCGGCCGCAAGGTCTACGTGAGCGTGGACGCCATGGGATACCGCGCGCGCCGGGAGCGGGAGGTGCAGGAAGCAGCCCTCCGTGCCGCCGAACGCGCGGTCAGTGAAGGCGCGCCGATCGCCCTGGAGCCGATGAGTGCCCGGGACCGGAGATCTGCCCACCTGACGCTCAAGGACGATGTCAGGGTCACTACGAGCAGCCTAGGAGAAAACGACGCGCGCCATGTCGTGGTCCTGCCGCGCACCGGGGAGTGACCCTGCCACTCACCCGCCTGCAGTCAGGCGCCGCACTGCTCGGCATCTCGCTATCTCCCACCGCCCTTGACCGATTCGAGCGTTTTCTGCAGCAGTTGCTCTCATGGAAGGAGCGGCTGAACCTGACCGCGGCCGCCGGCGCCGACCAGGTGGAGGGCCTGCACTTCCTGGACTCGCTGCTGCCGCTGTGGGCCTGCGCCGTGCCGCCCGGCTGCAGGGTCGTGGACGTGGGGTCGGGCGCCGGGTTCCCCGGCGTTCCAATGAAGATCGTCCGGCCGGATCTGCGGGTTGTGCTGGTTGAGGCCTCCCGGCGGCGCGTTGCGTTCCTTGAGCACCTCCGCGGCGCGCTCGATCTTCCGGACATTGAGGTCCGGTGGGCGCGGGCAGAGGCACTCGGCCACGAGCCGGGCTTTCGCGAGGCATTTGGCCTGGCAGTCTCCCGCGCGGCCGCCCCGCTGGGCGCGACCTGCGAGCTCACTCTCCCGCTGGTGGAGCCCGGAAGCGCGGCAGTCCTACTGCGGGGCCCCAAGGTCACGGAGGAGGTAGGCTCAACCGAACGGCTCCTGGAATCGCTGGGAGGGGCCGTTGAATCCTGCGCGCGCTGCATCCTCCCAACGACCGACCGGCATCGCGCGGCCCTGGTGCTGCGCAAACTGCGCCCGACACCACCAGAGTTCCCGCGCAGCGGACGCCGCCTGGGCACCGACCTGCCGCGCGAGGGGGAAGGACCGACCACGGCGGCGTTGAACCGTCCACCAGAGGGGACGTGCGACGGATCATAGCAATAGTCAACCAGAAAGGCGGCGTCGGCAAGTCCACGACGGCCGTCAACCTGGGCGCGTGCCTGGCGGCCGAAGGATACCGGACGCTCTTGGTGGACCTGGACCCGCAGGCCAACGCCACGAGCGGGTTGGGCATCGAGAGGAACCCCTATTCCGCCTCCACATACGACGTGCTGATGAACGGCGCGGCCCTGGAGGACGTGGTTGTGGTCGCGGAGGTTCCCGGGCTGTACGTCGCCCCCAGCAGCATCCACCTGGCCGGGGTCGAGGTTGAGCTGGCGGGCACGCAGGGACCGGAGTCCAGGCTCCGGAACGCGCTGGGGCCGGTGGACTACCCACTCATCCTGCTGGACTGTCCGCCGGCAATGGGACTGCTGACAATCAACGCGCTTACCGCAGCAACCGAAGTCCTCATCCCGATTCAATGTGAGTACTACGCGCTGGAAGGGCTGAAGCAGCTTCTCCGCTCGATCGAACTGGTGCAGAGGCACCTGAACCAGGGCCTCGAGATCAGCGGGGTGCTGCTGACGATGTTTGACTCCCGGACCAACCTCTCCGATCAGGTGGCCGGTGAAGTCCGGCGGTTCTTCGGCGAGCGCGTCTATCAGAGCGTCATCCCGCGCAGCGTGCGGCTGGCCGAGGCGCCCAGCCACGGCAAGCCGATCACGCTGTACGACCCAGGATCGCGCGGCGCCCAGGCCTACCGGGCGCTCTGCCAGGAGGTGATACAGCGTGGCCGACACCGAACGCCAGGCCCCTGACCCGGCGCCCCCTCACCGGCGCGCTCTCGGTCGTGGGCTGGGCGCCCTGATCCCTGGGGCCGGACCAGAGGCCCCCTCCGGGGCCATCGAGCTGCCCATCGACAAGATCCGGCCCAACCGGATGCAGCCCCGCGTCGGATTCGACGAAGAGTCGCTGGCAGAACTGGAGGCATCCATCCGGGAGCACGGTGTTCTACAGCCCGTGCTGGTACGGCCCCTGCCCGACGGCTACGAGCTGGTCGTCGGAGAGCGCAGGTGGCGGGCGGCGGCGACCGCCGGGTTGAAGACTGTGCCTGCCCTGGTGCGTCACCTGGACGACCGCGGAGCCCTGGAGGCAGCGCTGGTCGAGAACCTGCAGCGCGAGAACCTCAACCCGATGGAGCGCGCCACCGCCTACCGGCGACTGCAGGACGAGTTCCACCTCACCCAGGAAGCCGTGGCCCGCCGGGTTGGCAGGAGCCAGCCGTCGGTAGCCAACACCCTGCGCCTGCTGGCTCTTCCGCCGGAGGTTCAGGCCTCACTCACGGCAGGGCGGATCACAGAAGGCCATGCCCGGGCCCTGCTGGCGATAGAAGACCCGCGCCGCCTCCTTTCCGTCTGGAAGGAAGTGGAGGCAAAAGGCCTCTCAGTCAGGGAAACCGAATCCCGGGCACGCACCCGCGCTATTTCACGTGGAATACCGGCGCGCGCCCACCAAGAGGCAGGAGAGATTAATATTATACAACAAAAGCTTCAAGACGCGCTGGGAGCCCAGGTGCGTCTGCGCCTGCGGCGGAACGGATCAGGCGAGATCAGGATCGCCTTCTACACGCCCACGGACCTGGAGCGGCTCCTGGATGCGTTGACGCGGCGAGGAGGAGGGGCCCGATGACGGAGGACTCCCTGCGGCTGCCCGCGCGCGATGAGGCCTGGGCCCTCCTGTGCGAGTGGACGCCTACCCCCAACTTGCGCAAGCACATGCTTGCCGTGGAGGCCGCGATGCGCTTCTATGCCAGGCATTTCAGCGAGGACGAGGACCTCTGGGGCCTGGTGGGCCTCCTTCACGACATGGACTACGAGCGTTTTCCCTCCCGGGAGGCCGGGCATCCCCTCCGGGGAGTCGAGCACCTGCGGGCGGCAGGATACCCCGAGGTTGTGTGCCGGGCGATCCTTTCCCACGCCGACTATACGGGGGTGCCCAGGCAGTCACGCATGGAGCACACACTACATGCCTGCGACGAACTGACCGGGTTCATCGTAGCGGTGACGCTTGTCCGGCCCTCGCGTAGCCTCGACGACGTGGATGCCGCATCCGTTCGTAGGAAGATGAAGGACAAGGCGTTCGCCCGAGCGGTGAACCGGGACGAGATGTTGCGCGCCGCGGAGGCACTGGGCGTGCCGTTCGAGGAGCACGCCGCGCAGGTGATAGCGGCGATGCGTGAGGTCGCACCCGAACTGGGCCTGGCCGGGGCGCCGGGCTAGCGTGCGCACATACGGAGCCTGCATGCGAGGAGAGGCCTGACGTGGAAGGCACGATCGTCAACGCGATAGCCGTTATCGCCGGAGGCCTGGTGGGGGTGGCCCTGCGCCACCGGTTTCCCGAGCGGGTGCGCGAGACGGTCATGGCGGGCATCGGCCTGTCCACCCTGTTGATCGGGTTTCAGATGGCGCTGCAGACCGGAAACGTGCTCATCGTCATCGTGAGTCTCGTGCTGGGGGGAATCATCGGAGAGGCGATCCACATCGAGGAGGGCATCGAAGCGCTGGGGCGCTGGGCCGAGCGGGTGTACGGAGCCCAGACACAGGAGAGCACCGTGGCCGCGGCGTTCGTCACGAGCAGTCTCCTGTTCTGCGTCGGGCCGATGACCGTGCTCGGCGCGATCCAGGACGGGTTGGGGCAGACGCCCGTGCTTCTCTACACGAAGTCGCTCCTGGACGGCATCTCAGCGGTCGCCATCGGCGCGGCGCTGGGGGCCGGCGTGCTGCTGTCGGCGGGCACCGTGCTGCTCTACCAGGGCGCGCTGACGCTGGCGGCGGGCGCGGTGAACAGCGTCATGACACAGGAGATGACGCGCGAGCTCACCGCCACCGGCGGCGCCTTGATCATCGGGCTGGGCCTGGGAATCCTCCGGCTCCGCAAGATCCGCGTTGGGAACCTGCTGCCGGCGCTGGTCATCTCCGTACTGCTGACGGCCGCGTTGCCATACCTGCGGGTTCTGACGCGCGCAGCGGGCCTGTAGGCGGCGGGCCGTTCGGGCGGGCAACAGGAGGTAGGCAGGACGGCGTGGAAGAAAACAGTCCCGACCCTGGAGGCGAAATCCGGCGATGCCCGTGACCTTTGATTCCCTGATTCCATACATGCTTGTGGCTACCGGAGCACTGGTGGCCGCGGTGGTAGCCATGGGGCTGCGGCTCCGAAGGCTCTCGCAGCATATTGCTGCCGCGGGCGGTGACCCCGCGTTCCTGGAGCGGGTGGCGGCGCTCCAGCGCGAGGTGGGCGCCGCGTCCCGTCAGATTGAACACCTGGGGGGCCGGGTGGACCGCCTGGGCGAGCAGGCCCAGCGCAGTATCCAGCACACCGGATTGGTAAGGTACGATGCGTTCAAGGAGATGGGGGGGCACCTGAGCTTCAGTCTGGCGTTGATGGACGCGCGCCGGGACGGGGTCGTGCTGAGCGTGCTCAACGACCGCGACGGGGCGCGCGGATATGCCAAGCCCGTGACCGGTGGACGGTCAACCTACACCCTATCGGAGGAAGAGCAGCGCGCGATCGGCGACGCCTAGGCGCGCGGCCGTCATGGTCTTCACCAACAGACGAGACGCAGGCCGCCACCTGGCCGCGGCTCTCGACCACCTACGGGGCCAGGACCCGGTGGTGCTCGCGGTGCCGCGCGGCGGCGTGGTGGTGGGATGGGAGGTCGCCGCACGCCTGGGCGCCCTGCTGGATGTGATCGTGCCGCGAAAGCTGCGCGCGCCCTACAACCCCGAGCTGGCGATCGGCGCGGTGGCCGAAGGCGGCGCGGCGGTGCTGGACGAGATGGCGCACGGCGTGAGCGCTGCCTACCTGGAGCAGGAGACCGAGGCGCAGCTCGCGGAGATAGCCCGGCGCGTCAAGGCCTATCGTGGAGGCCGGCCGCTTCCCTCCCTGGAGGGGAGGACCGTCATCGTTCTCGACGACGGCATTGCAACCGGCGCCACCCTCATCGCGGCGCTGCGCGCGGTGCGCGCCATGGCCCCGGCCCACCTGGTGGCGGCCGTGCCGGTTGCGCCGCCCGAGTCGGTCGCCCGCATGGCCAGGGAGGCGGACGAGGTGGTCTGCCTGAGCGCCCCCGAGTTCTTCCAGGCGGTCGGGCAGTTCTACGAGGACTTCACCCAGGTGGAAGACGCCGAGGTGGTTGCGATTCTCGCGGAGGGACGGCAGAAGTGACGGATGGCGCGGCCCTGCGCCGCAGTTCGCTCTATGAGGCCCACCGGGCCGCCGGCGGCCGGATGGTGCCGTTTGCGGGATGGGAGATGCCCGTGCAGTACGCGGGCCTGGTGGAGGAACACCTGGCGGTGCGCACGCGCGTCGGGCTCTTCGACGTGTCGCACATGGGTGAGGTCCAGATCGTGGGGCCCCACGCGCTTGCGGCGGTGCAGAGGCTTATCACCAACGACGCCCGGCCCCTGGCGGTGGGCCAGGGGCTGTACACCCCGATGTGCAACCCTGAAGGCGGGGTGATTGACGACCTAATCGTTTTCCGCACGGCCGACCAGGAGTACCTCCTCGTCGTGAACGCCGGCACCCATTCCAAAGATCTGGCCTGGATCCAGGAGCACGCCGCGCCGGCGGTGGTGCGAGACATATCCGACGGGGTGGCGCTCCTGGCCCTACAGGGACCGAGGGCCGAGGCGGTGCTGGCGGACGCGTCCGGAACCGCTCTTGCCGGCCTGCTGCCGTTTCACCGCCTCGATGGGGTTGCGGTGCAGGGTGTTCCGGTGGCGGTCACCCGTACAGGATACACCGGCGAAGACGGTTTCGAGATCGCCTCGCCATGGGACGCCGCGCCCCGAGTCTGGGAGGCACTGATCGAGGCTGGGCGACCGCACGGGCTGGTTCCGGTTGGGCTGGGCGCCCGCGACACGCTCCGCCTCGAAGCCGGTATGATGCTCTACGGACAGGACATTGACGAGACAACCTCCCCGCTTGAGGCGCCCCTGGCCTGGACGGTGAAGTTCAACAAGGAGGAGTTCATAGGAAGGCCGGTGCTGGAGCGGCAGCGGCGGGAGGGCGTGGCGAGGCGCCTGGTCGGATTCGAGGCAGGTGGACGGGCGATTCCACGGCACGGGTGCGAAATCCGCGTTGCAGGGGAACGCGCCGGCACCGTCACCAGCGGAACGTTCTCTCCCTCCCTCCGCCGCCCGATCGGCATGGGCTACGTGCCGAGGGCGGCGTCCGCGCGGGGAGGCGGCCTCGAGATCGAGGTTCGGGGCTCACCCGTTCCTGCCCGAGTGGTCAGGCTTCCGTTCTACAGGCGCGCATAGAGACCAAAAGAAGACCAAACCGAGAATCAAACCGAGAGGTGAGGCATGTTCCCGACCGATCGAAGGTACACGCGTGACCACGAGTGGGCCCAGAAGGAGAACGGTAGGGTCCGCATCGGAATAACCTCATTCGCCGCGGAACGGCTCAGCGACATCGTCTTCGTCGAGCTGCCCAAGGAGGGCGCCGAAGTGATTGCCGGGCAGGCGTTTGGGGCGATCGAGTCCGTCAAGGCGGCCAGCGACCTCTACGCGCCGGTCTCCGGTAGCGTCGTCGAGGTGAACCAGGCGGTGATTGACGGCCCCGAAGCCCTCAACCAGGACCCGCACGGGTCTGCCTGGATGGTCGTCATGGAGATGTCCGCGCCCGAGGAGTGGGACCAACTCCTGGACTCTGAAGCATACACGGCGCTGGTAGGGGCAGAGCAGACATGAAGCCCGCTTCCGGATGGCACCCGCACAGATACCTGCCGCACACCGGCGCCGAGATAGAGAAGATGCTGCGGGTCGCCGGCGTCGCGAGTCTGGAGGATCTGTTCGCGGAGATCCCCGCGGACATCCGGATGAAGCGGCCGCTGGAACTCTCCCCGGCCCTTCCGGAGGGAGAGCTGTTGGCCCACCTGCAGCGACTCGCGGACAAGAACGCTCACGCAGACCGTATGATCAGCTTCTTGGGCGCCGGCGCCTACGACCACGAGATTCCCAGCGTGGTCTGGCGCCTGGCGGGCCGGGCCGAGTTCGTGACGGCCTACACGCCATATCAGGCCGAGGTGATGCAGGGAGAGCTGCAGGCGGCCTACGAGTACCAGACGATGCTCTGCGAACTGACCGGCATGGAAGTGGCAAACGCCTCGATGTACGATGGCGCCAGCGCGCTCGGGGAGGCGGCGGTGATGGCCCGCGACCTGACCGGCCGCAACCGTGTGTTGACCTCGAGCGCGGTGCACCCCCACTATCGGGAGGTGCTGCGCACCTACACGCGCCACCAGGGAATCGAGGTGGTCGAGGTTCCGCACCGCGACGGGGTGACGCCCGTCGGGGAGATCCGCGCGGCAGCCGGGCCGGAGACCGCGGCGGTCATTGTGCAGTCACCCAACGTCTTCGGGTGCATCGAGCAGAGCTCGGCCCTGGCGCAGGCAGCGCACGAAGCCGGGGCGCTGTTGATCGCCGCGGTGGCCGAGCCGATCAGCATGGGCCTGCTGCGCCCGCCCGGCGACTACGGCGCCGACATCGTGGCCGGAGAAGGCCAGCCGCTGGGCAACCACCTCAACTACGGCGGCCCGTATCTGGGGATGTTCGCGGCGCGCCGGGAGTTTGTCCGGCGCATGCCCGGCCGCCTGGTGGGGATGACCACGGACCGCGACGGCCGCAGGGGGTTCGTCCTCACCATTCAGACGCGCGAGCAACACATCCGGCGCGAGAAGGCGACCAGCAACATCTGCACCAACGAGGCCCTGAACGCCCTCGCAGCTGCGGTCTACATGGCCGCGCTGGGTCCTACCGGAATACGCCGCGTGGCCGAGGTGAACGCCCGGCGGGCGCACTACGCGATGGAGCGACTGACCGCGCTTCCAGGGATCAGTCGGGCGTTCGCCGCCCCGGTCTTCAACGAGTTCGTGGTGAGGACGCCACTGCCGCCCGAGCAGCTAAACGCGCGCTTGGGCGAGCGGGGATTCCTGGGAGGCCTGGCGCTGGGGGCCTGGTATCCG
The DNA here is from genome assembly GCA_031082185.1 of bacterium. Lineage (NCBI taxonomy): Bacteria > bacterium. Next base: position 83,472 of record JAVHLI010000008.1, read on the forward strand.
GAGCTGCCGGACGGCTGGCTCGTCTGCGTCACCGAGGCGCGCACCCGAGGGCAGATTGACGCGTTTGTGGAAGCCGTGAAGGAGACGATCGCCCGATGACTATGCCTGTGATCTTCGAACGCAGCGTGCCCGGCCGCATCGCCTCGGCCCCACCCGCCCCGGACGTGCCGGAGGCGCCGATGGAGACGATCGTCGGGGAGGAGCATCTCCGGGAGACCCCGCCGGCCCTGCCCGAGGTGAGCGAGCTCGACCTCGTGCGGCACTACACGCGGCTCTCGCATCGGAACTACTCCGTTGACGCGGGTTTCTATCCGCTCGGGTCGTGCACGATGAAGTACAACCCAAAGGTGAACGAAGACGCTGCAGGACTGGCGGGGTTTGCCCGGCTTCACCCCAACACGCCCGCGCCGCTGGCGCAGGGCGCGCTTGAACTCCTGTGGCGCCTCGAGCAGATGCTCTGCGAGATCAGCGGGATGGACCGGGTCACCTTCCAGCCGGCGGCCGGAGCGCACGGGGAGATGACCGCGCTCATGATGATCCGCGCGTATCTCGAGGACCGCGGCGAGCGCCGCACGCGCGTGATCGTGCCCGACTCGGCGCACGGCACCAACCCGGCGTCCGCGGCCATGTGCGGGTTCGAGGTCACCACCGTGCGCAGCGACGCCCGCGGGAACATTGACCATGCCGCCCTGCGCCGCGCCGCCGACGGCTCTGTGGCAGCCCTGATGCTGACCAACCCCAACACCCTTGGGCTCTTCGAGGAAGGCGTCTGCGAGGTGGCCGAGATAGTGCACAACTGCGGCGCGCTGATGTACCTCGACGGCGCGAACTTCAACGCGATGCTGGGCATCACGCGCCCGGGCGACCAGGGGTTCGACGCAATGCACATAAACGTGCACAAGACCTTCGGCACGCCCCACGGCGGCGGAGGCCCAGGCGCCGGACCGGTCGCGGTGAAGCGTCTGCTCGAGCCGTACATGCCGGCCCCGACGGTTGAGCGCGAGGGCGACCGGTTCCTCCTCGACGGCGACAGGCCCAAGTCCATCGGCCGCGTGCGCGCCTTCAACGGCAACTTCGGGATCTTCGTGCGCGCCTACGCCTACCTGCTGGCATACGGGCCCCTGCTGCGCCAGGTGTCCGAGGCGGCGGTGCTCAACGCCAACTACCTGCTGGCACTGCTGAGGCCCCACTTCGATCTGCCCTATGACCGGCGGTGCATGCACGAGTTCGTGCTGTCGGGCCGGAGACAGAAGGAGCAGTACGGGATCAGGACGCTCGAGATGGCCAAGCGCCTGCTCGACTACGGATTCCATGCGCCTACGGTCTACTTCCCGCTGAGCGTGAGCGAGGCGATCATGATAGAACCGACCGAGACCGAGAGCAGGCAGACGCTGGACGAGTTCGCCGACGCGATGATCCGCGTGGCCGGGGAGTGCGCAACCGACCCCGAGACCGTGCGGAACGCGCCGCACAGCACCGTTGTGACGCGCCTCGACGAGGTGGCCGCGTCCCGCAAGCTCAATCTGCGGTGGGCCGCGGGAGGGAGGAGAGGCTCATGACCGCGCCCGCGCTCGGCCGGCTGCCTGGACTCGCCGACATCCAAGACGCGGTCGCGCGCATCGCGCCCTACGCGCGCCGCACCCCGGTTCACCCGTGGGACGAGCGGCAGGGGATCTTCTTGAAGCTGGAGAGTCTCCAGCCGACAGGGTCATTCAAGGTGCGCGGGGCCGCGAACCACCTCAGCACGGTCGCAGGCAAGGTGTCGGGCGTGGTCACCGCCTCCTCCGGCAACCACGGGCAGGCGGTCGCCTACGTGGCTGCGCGCCTGGGCATGGCGGCAGTCGTCGTGGTGCCGGAGACGGTCCCCTTGGTCAAAGCCGGCGCGATTACCGGATACGGGGCCGAGCTGGTCCGGTGCGGAACCACCATGTCGGAGCGGTACGACATGGCGACGCGCCTGGCCCAGGAGCGGGGGCTCCACATGGTGCCCTCGTTTGACGACTTCCTCGTGATCGCCGGCCAGGGGACCTGCGGTCTCGAGATCCTGGAACAGGTCCCGGACCTGGCAGCGGTGGCGGTGCCGGCCAGCGGCGGAGGGCTGCTCTCCGGCGTGGCGTTGACTATTAAGGCGCTGCGGCCGCAGGTGCGGATAATCGGCGTGGAGCCGATCAATGTGGCCAGATTCGCGGCATCGCGGGCAGCCGGGAAGCGGGTCTCGGTGCCGTCGGTGGACACCGTTGCCGACGGACTCCGCGGGCAGAAGCCCGGAGAGTTGACCTGGGAGGCCACCTGTCGGGCAGTGGATGAGTTCGTGGCCGTGGACGACGCCGCCATCCTGGAGGCGGTCCGCCGCCTCTGCGTGGAGGCGCACCTGGCAGTCGAGCCGTCAGGCGCCATTTCCGTGGCGGCGCTGCTGGCAGGCCTGGTCAAGCACCGTCCGGCCGTGGCTGTGGTCAGCGGCGGCAACCTGGATCCGGCGCTCCTGGCCAGTCTCCTGACCAGTCTCCCGGCCCGTCCGGGCTAGTAATCACGCGCCCGAGCAAGCTAGGGCGCGTAGGCGGCGCCAAACCGAACTACCGTACGTTTGTTCGCCTTTCCCCAAGGTTGCTATGCGAACAAGTGTTCGCTATGGTTGGGGCGGAGGTGACGCATGACCAAACCCCTGACCACCAGGCAGCACGAGATCCTCCGCCACGTAGCGACCAGCATTCGCCGAACCGGCATCGTGCCGTCGGTGCGCGAGATCGGGCATGCGCTCGGTATGCGGTCGCCCTCCACCGTGCACCAGCACCTCTCGGCCCTGGCCCGCAAGGGATTTCTGCGCCGCGACGGCGACCGGATGCGGGTGCTCGAGATCACCGACCGCACGCCGTTGAAAGAAGGAGAGGAGGCCGTTCACCTGCCTCTTATCGGACGCGTGTCCGCGGGCATGCCGGTGCTTGCGGAGCAGCACGTTGAGGACATGATCCCGATCCCCAGGAGTTTTGTCGGGTGGAACGACGAGAGCTTCCTTCTCACGGTGCGGGGAGACAGCATGATCGGCGCAGGGATCTTCGACGGCGACCTGGTGATCGTCCGGTGCCAGGCCACCGCCTCCTCCGGAGACATCGTCGTTGCGCTCCAGGGTGAGGAGGCCACCGTCAAGCGGCTGGCCGTGGAGGACGGCGGGCCGTATCTGCGGTCGGAGAACCCGGCCTACGCTCCGATTCGGGGTGAGTTCGAGATCCTGGGCAAGGTGGTCGGCCTGCTACGGCGCTTCCCAGCCGGGGGGCTGTCATGATGCTGGCCGCGGCTCCCGAGCGCACCTGGGCGCGTTTCTGGGACGACCGCCGGGCCGTCCGGCTGAAGGTGCTCCTTCTCATTGGGTGTATCCTGGCCGCGGCCGCGCTGGAGGCGCCCTGGTAACTGGTAAGTCGTAGACCGTGGTCGCAGGCCGCAGGGCGCCGTGCGCCGGAGGGAGAAGATGAGCGGCAGGCCCTATGCCCGCCCCGGCCCGTGAGACTGAAGATACCTTCTGGCTGCAGCCCCTGGCCACGCTGGCAGCCGAGCTCCGCGCGGACCCCTCCGGGCTGAGCGGCGCCGAGGCCTCTGCCCGCCTGATCCGCCACGGCCCCAATGTGCTGCGCCCGCACGGGCAGCGGGTCCTGCTCGTCGAGTTCCTGCTGCGGTTTCGCAATCCGCTGGTGATAGTGCTGCTGGTCGCCAGCGGGATCTCCGCCCTCACCGGCGACGCCACCAGCTTCTTCATCATCAGCGCCATCGTGCTGATGAGCGTGACCCTGGACTTCGTGCAGGAGCACAGGGCCGGTCGCGCCGCGGAGCGGCTGAAAAAGTCGGTCGCGGTGCGCGTCACGGTCCTCCGCGACGGCGCCCCCACGGATATTCCGGCAGAACGGGTGGTGCCCGGCGACGTAGTGATGCTGGCCGCCGGCGACCTGGTGCCTGCCGACGGACGCGTGCTGGAATCGCGGGACCTGTTCGTGAACCAGGCGCTCATGACCGGCGAGCCGTACCCGGTGGAGAAGCATCCCGGCGACCTCACGGGGAACGTGGGGATGGCCGGGGCCGAGAACGCGGTCTTCATGGGCACCTCCGTGATCAGCGGCAGCGGCCGCGTCCTGATCTGCCGCACCGGAGGGGCCACCGCGCTGGGGGAGATCGCCGATACCCTTAGCAGGCAGGCCCCACCGACCGCGTTCGAGCAAGGGACCCGCCAGTTCGGTCTGCTCATCATGCGCCTGACCGTCCTGCTGGTGCTGTTCGTGTTGATGGTGAACACGCTGTTCCACCGGCCTCTCTTGGAGGCGTTTCTGTTCGCCGTCGCCCTTGCGGTAGGTCTGACCCCGGAACTGTTGCCCATGGTGGTCTCGGTGACCCTTTCCAGGGGCGCGCTGCGGATGGCCGAGAAGAAGGTCATCGTGAAGCGGCTGGCCGCGGTCCAGGACCTGGGCAGCATGGACGTGCTGTGCACCGACAAGACCGGAACGCTGACACAGGCGCGCATCCATCTGGAGCGCCACCTGGACGGGCTTGGGCGTGAGAGCGCTCGGGTGCTGGAGCTCGCCTACATCAACAGCGTCTTCGAGACCGGCCTGCGGAGCCCGCTGGACGAGGCGATCCTGGAACACACCGAGATTGACGTGCGCGGCTGGGCGCGCATAGACGAGGTGCCGTTCGACTTCGAGCGGCGCCGGGTCTCGGTGCTCGTGGAGCGGGGAGGGGAGAGGCTCCTGGTGGTCAAGGGGGCCCCAGAGGACATCCTGCGCCTCTCAACCTCTTACGAGGGGGACGGTCCGACGGATCTCCGAACGATGGACCGAGCGGGGATGGAGCGGATTCAGGCCCTGTTCGACTCCCTGGGTCGCGAAGGGTTCCGGGTCCTGGGAGTGGCCTGGCGAGCGGTCGGCGCCGACCACCCCCACGCGGTGGTGACCGACGAGACGGAGATGGTCTTCGCGGGCTTCGCGGCCTTCCTCGACCCGCCGAAGGCCAGCGCGGCCGAGGCGCTCCGCCGCCTGGCGGAGTGCGGGGTCACGGTCAAGATCGTCACGGGCGACAACGAGCTCGTCACCCAGCACGTCTGCGCGCAGCTCGGGCTAGCGGTCACCGGTGTGCTGCTGGTCACGGAGATCGCAGCGATGGACGACGACGCGCTGGCGGCCCGCGCCGGGGCGGCCAACCTGTTCTGCCGCGTGAACCCGGCGCAGAAGAACCGGGTCATCCGCGCGCTGCGCGCGCGCGGACACGTGGTGGGCTACCTGGGAGACGGCATCAACGACGCGCCCTCGATGCACACCGCGGACGTGGGCATCTCCGTGGAGGGCGCGGTGGACGTGGCCAAGGAGGCCGCGGAGCTGATTCTCATGGAGCAGGACCTGGGCGTTCTCCACGACGGGGTCATGGAGGGCCGGCGCACATTCACCAACGTCATGAAGTACATCATGATGGGCACCAGCTCCAACTTCGGGAACATGTTCAGCATGGCCGGGGCATCCCTGGTGCTGCCCTTCCTCCCGATGAGGCCGGCGCAAATTCTACTGAACAACCTGCTCTACGACCTCTCCGAGATGCCCATTCCCATGGACAGCGTGGACCCCGAGGACCTGGCCCACCCGCGCGCGTGGGACATGGGCTTCATCCGCAAGTTCATGATGGTGGTGGGGCCGGTGAGCTCGGTCTTCGACTTCCTCACGTTCTACGTTCTGCTGGCGGTGTTCAAGGCTCACGAGGCCCTCTTCCACACGGGGTGGTTCGTGGAGTCGCTCGCCACGCAGGTCCTGGTCATCTTCGTCATCCGCACGCGCGGAAATCCATTTCGCAGCCGCCCCCACCGATTGTTGGCAGGCGCTTCGCTGGGCGCCGTCGCGCTGGCGATCGCCCTGCCGTTTACGCCCATCGCCGGGAGATTGGGGTTCGTGCCGCTGCCGCCGGTCTTCTTCCTGGTCCTGGCAGGGTTGGTGCTCGCCTACCTGCTTGCCGTGGAAGTGGTAAAGCGGTGGTTCTACCGGCGCCTGGCCGCCCGGCCCGCGCCCCGCAGGGCCTGAACGCGCCGGCGCCGAACATTCCCCGAGGGGAACGATCTCGTTGACGGGCGAATCCGCTTCCACGCACATGGCGCAAGGGGAGGTCCACCTCGAGGCCGGCGAGTGGCCCGAGGCCGAGGCCGCCTTTTGCCGCGCCGTGGAGGCCGACCCATCATCGGCGGCCGCGCTCAGCAAGCTCGGCGTGGCGGTCGCGCACCAGCGCCGCCTGGAAGAGGCGGAGCAGGCATTCGCCCGCGCGGTTGCCGTGGACCCGCGATACGCGCCCGCCTGGAGCAACCTGGGCAACGCCTACAGAGAGACCGGGCGACTGGAGCAGGCGCTGGAAGCCTACCAGCGGGCGGTCGCGCTGGACCCCGACTACTGGATCGCCCACCAGAACCTTGGCGGGCTCTACAAGCAGATGGGCCGCACCGGTGAGGCGATCGCCTCTCTGCGGCGGGCTACGCGGCTGTCGGCAACCAGGGCGCTACGCGGCTCCCGGCCTGCCGGAGGCCGCCGGATCGGTTGCGGTGGCGCCTCGGCCGCGGCGACAATCCTCGTGGCCGCCGCGGCGCTTCTGCTCTAGTCCTCCGCGCCGCCCCGGAGCCGCAGCACGTGCAGGAGGTCGCTGCGGGTCACGATTCCCGCCAGCTCGCCGCGGCCGTCGAGCACCAACAGGCGGCCTATCCCCGCCTGCATCATGCGCGCGAGCGCATCGTAGGCGGAGTCATCCACGAGGACGGTCTTCAGCCGCTCGCGCGGCGTCATGACCTCGCGCACGGCGACCTCGGCCCGTCGGTCGCTGGGAACCGCGGCCACGTCCTGCAGCGTCACGATTCCGACAAGGTGATCGCCGTACACGACCGGGAACCCGCCGTGTTTGTGCGGGAGGAAATGGTCGGCAATAGCGTGCTCCACGGTGAGCGACGGCTCTACGGTGTGGAGGTCGCGCGTCATGATCTCGCCCACCCGCACGCCCCCCAGACCCTGGCGGAGCACCACCTGCTGGTAGGACGACTGCGCCCCGGCATCAAGGAACCATCCGATGAGCACCAACCACAGGCCCGTGATGAGGCTGCGTGAGAGCACGACCAGCCCGGCGACGATGAACAGCACGGCGACCACCTGCCCGGTGCGGGCCGCGATGCGGGTAGCCCTGGGCAGGTTGTTCGATCTGCGCCAAAGCAGGGCGCGCAGGACGCGCCCACCGTCGAGAGGGAACCCCGGGATCATATTGAAAACGCCCAGCATCAGGTTGACCACGACCAAGTACCGGACGATGGTACCCAGAGCCCGATCGCCGAGGACCGGCGAGACGGCGTAGAGCGCGGCGGCCAGCGCCAGGCTCGTCAGGGGGCCGGCGATCGCCACCAGGAACTCGGCCCGGGGCGAGGGCGGTTCTTCGGCAACCTGCGCCACGCCCCCGAAAAGGAAGAGCATGATGGCGTGCGTCCGCATGCCGAAGCGACGCGCGGTCAGCGCGTGGCCGAACTCGTGGGCCAGTACCGAGGCGAACAACAGCACCGCGGAGACGATGCCCATGGCCCAGTAGGTGTTTTCGTCGAAGCCCGGGGACTGCTGTGGGTAGTACGATCCGGCGAGGGACCATGCCACAAGCCAGACCGCGATGAACCAAGTGTAGTTTATGGTAACTGGGATTCCTAGCAGGGTCCCCAACCGCAGCGCGCCGCGCATCACGCACCTCCTGTGGACATGATACCGGGAATACCCTAACCTGAGGAGCGGTTATCGGATTTGGCGGTCAGGATCCCCAAGCCGCCCTAGACTCGTTAGGAGGACCACAGAATGGCCAAGCCCGTGGCAGTGACCGAGCAGACATTTGACACGGAAGTCCTGAAATCCGAGCTGCCCGTCCTGGTGGACTTCTGGGCGGAGTGGTGCGGCCCGTGCCGCATGGTTGCGCCCGTCGTGGAGGAACTGGCCGGCGAGTACGCAGGGCGGGTCAAGGTCGCCAAGGTGGACGTGGACAGCAACCAGAACTTGGCCATTCGCTACAAGGTCATGGGCATACCCACGCTCGCGGTTTTCAAGGGTGGAGAGATGATAGAGCGGATGGTGGGCTTCATGCCCAAGCCCGAGATGAAGCGGCGGCTCGATGGGGCCCTGGCGGCCGATCCCAAGAAGAGCAGCTAGGCCATCTGGCCGTGCAGCCAGCGATCGACGTCAATCGCGGCCCTGCAGCCAAACCCCGCGGCGGTGATCGCCTTCCGGTAGGTGGGGTCGTGCACGTCGCCTGCGGCGAATACCCCATCGACGCTCGTGTGTGACCGTTCTCGCAGCCTGATGTAGCCGGCCTCGTCGAGGTCGAGCTGCCCCCGGAAGAGGGCCGTGTTGGGCTCGTGGCCGATCGCTACAAACACGCCGGCGGCTTCAATCTCGGTTCGCTCGGACGTCTTCACGTTTCGGAGCCGCACGCCGGTTACAGCCTCGCCGCCCAGGATCTCTTCGACCACGCTGTTCCAGACGAATGTGATCTTGGGATTGTGCGCGGCGCGCTGCGCCATGACCTTGCTGGCCCGCAACTCGTCCCGGCGGTGTACCAAGAAGACCGACCGGGCCAGGTTGGCCAGGTAGAGGGATTCTTCCACGGCAGAGTCGCCTCCGCCGATCACGACCACGTCCCGGTTGCGGAAGAAGAAGCCGTCGCAGACGGCGCATACGGAGACCCCGCGGCCCATCAGTCGCGACTCCCCGGGCACCCCGAGTAACTTTGCCGAAGCGCCGGTGGCCACGATGACGGCCCGGGACTCGAACCGCCGGTCTGACCCCACCGTGATTCCGAACGGCCGCCGACCGAACTCCACCGCGGTCACGTCCTCTGAGACGAACTCGGCCCCTACCCGCTCGGCCTGCTTCCGCATCGACTTCATCAACGCGGGCCCCAGTATCCCTTTCGCGAACCCCGGGTAGTTCTCCACAATCGTGGCGGTCGTGAGCTGCCCGCCGGCCACGGATCCCTCGATGACCAGCGGCGCCAGGTTGGCGCGGGCGGCGTATATGGCCGCGGTGAGGCCGGCGGGTCCGCCGCCGAGGATTGTGATGTCGCGCATATCCTTAGCGTATCACGCCGGGACTGGGGCAGGCCATACGCCCCCAAAACCGCCTTCTGGGTATTGACATCCAGCAAAGAGTTAACAATACTATTGTTAGGGTTCTTGATATGAACGCTAACACCCAGGGCCGTGAGTACGGGCCGGGAGGTGGCAGGGTGCGGGAACGCAGGGATACCCGGCCGGTTTACGTGATAAGCGTGGCGGCCGAGATCACGGGGCTACACCCCCGCACACTGCGCATCTACGAGATGAAGGGCCTGCTCGCACCGGTCCGGCGCAACCGCATCCGGTTGTACTCGGACGACGACATCGAGCGGGTGCGCGTCATCCGGCGGTTGATCGAGGCCCACCGGCTGAACCTGGCCGGGGTGCGGCTGATACTCGAGGTGGTTGAGAGACTGGAATACGGCGATGATGAGCGCGTTGAGAGCACCGTGCAGTGGCTGGTCGAACGCATACTAGATATTCCGCAGGGAGCCTTTTAACGAGATGGTGTCCCTGCGGGAATGAACAAGAGAAAGGACGCAACTACTGCCGGCGCGAGTTGTGCTACGGCGCGTTTCAGCGTACCATCCCGCTGCCGTCCGAGACGAAGACCGTCAAGGTAGAGGTCGAAGGATAACACGAGGGGAGATCTCACATGGGTAAAGTTGTCGGCATCGATCTGGGAACGACCAACTCGGTAATCGCCGTGGTCGTCGGTGGGGAACCGCAGGTGATCTCCAATACCGAGGGCAGCCGGCTTACGCCGTCGGTGGTCGCGTTTACGAAAACCGGCGAGCGGTTGGTCGGCCAGATGGCCAAGCGCCAGGCGATCCTTAACCCCGAGAACACGGTCTACTCGATCAAGCGATTCACCGGACGCCGGTACGCCGAGGTGGAGTCCGAGCGCAAGATCGTGCCCTACAAGGTTCAGGAAGGACAGAACGGCATGGCCGTCGTGCACATCCCGGCCTCCGGCAAGACCTTCACGCCCGAGGAGATCTCCTCGATGATCCTCCAGAAGCTGAAGACCGACGCGGAGGCCTACCTCGGCGAGAAGATCACCGAGGCGGTCATCACCGTGCCGGCCTATTTCAACGACTCGCAGCGCACCGCGACCAAGCACGCCGGCGAGATCGCCGGATTGAAGGTCCTCCGGATCATCAATGAGCCGACCGCGTCGTGCCTGGCCTACGGCCTTGACAAGAAGGGCTCCGAAACGGTCCTGGTATTCGATCTGGGAGGCGGCACCTTCGACGTGTCGATCCTGGAGATTGGCGGCGGCGTCTTCGAGGTCAAGGCGACCTCCGGCGACACCCACCTGGGCGGAGACGACTGGGACGAGCGAATCGTAAATTGGCTGGCCGACGAGTTCCGCAAGCAGCAGGGCATTGACCTGCGGCAGGATCGCCAGGCGCTCCAGCGGTTGCGCGAGGCGTCCGAGCGTGCCAAGGTGGAACTCACCACGGTCGTTCAGACCACGATCAATCTGCCCTTCGTCACCGCCGACGCGACCGGCCCCAAGCACCTTGACTACGTTCTCACAAGGGCCAAGTTCGAGGAGCTTACCGCCGATCTGGCCGAGCGCTGCATAGGGCCGGTTCGGCAGGCCATCTCCGACGCGCGGCTCACGGAGCGCGACATCAACGAGGTGATCCTGGTCGGCGGAGCGACCCGCATGCCCATGATCCAGGAACTGGTCCGGCGGCTCACCGGCAAGGAGCCCAACAGGGAGGTTCATCCCGACGAGGTCGTGGCCGTGGGAGCGGCAATTCAAGCGGGCGTGTTGGCGGGCGAGGTGCACGATGTGGTGCTGCTCGACGTCACCCCGCTCACGCTGGGGGTCGAGACCCTGGGCAGCGTCATGACGCCCATGGTGACCCGCAACACGACGATTCCGACACGCAAGACCGAGAGGTACACCACCGCCGCCGACGGGCAGACGCAGGTCGATATCCACGTCCTGCAGGGCGAGCGCCCGATGGCCCGCGATAATAGGACGCTGGGCCGTTTCGTGCTGGACGGCATCCCTCCGGCTCCGCGTGGAGTGCCGCAGGTCGAGGTGACCTTTGACATAGACGCCAACGGCATCCTGCACGTGACCGCCAAGGACACCGCGACCAATCGCGAGCAGTCCATCAAGATCACCGGTACCTCGACGCTGGTCAAGGACGAGGTTGACAAAATGGTGAAGGAGGCGGAACGCTTCGCCGCCGAGGACAAGGCCAAGCGCGAGGCCGCCGAGGCGCGCAACCGCGGCGATTCGCTCGCCTATCAGGTTGAGAAGCTGCTCAAGGACTCCGGGGACAAGATCTCGTCCGAGGAGCGCGCGAAGGTCGAGGAGGCGCTCAAGGAGTTGCGCGAGGCGCTGAAGGGCGAGGATGTGGCGCGCATCTCGAGCGCGACCGACGCGGTGCAGCAGGCGTCCTACAAGATGAGCGAGGAAATGTACAAGGCGACCGCGGGCGCCCCTGGCGGCGCCGCCCCTGGTGGGGAAGCGGCAGGCGGAGGGGCGCCTCAATCCGGGGAAGACGTGATTGACGCCGAGTACAAGCCGAGCCAGTAGGAAGCGGCGATGGGTGACGAGCGTACCATAAACGGGGAGACCAACGGGGAACCGATCGCGGGGCCCGAGGCGTCTGGAGAGAGCGTGGAGGCGCTCCGGGCCGAGGTCGCGCGTTTGACGCAGGAGACGGATCGCAACCGGCAGCAGTTCCTGCGCGCGGCCGCCGATCTTGAGAACTACCGGAAGCATGCGGCACGGCAGCGCGAGGAGGCGGTGGCCTCCACCCGACGCGCCCTGCTGGCCGTGATCCTGGGCGTGGCGGACACGCTGGAGCGCGCTCTGGCGCACGCCGGAGGCGCGGGTGCGGAAGCAGCGGCCATTGCAGACGGCATCCGCCTGGCCCACCGCCAGGTAAGCGAAGTGCTCTCGAGGATGGGTGTCCGGCCGATGGAGGCGCTGGGCAGGGAGTTCGACCCGCGCTTCCACGATGCGGTCGAGGCCGTGGCCGCCGGCGGGTGCGCGTCGGCCGGAACCGTGGCCGCGGAGATCCAGCGCGGGTACATGCTGGGCGAAGAGGTACTCCGCCCGGCCCGGGTGAGGGTGGCGCAATAGGGTGGAGTTCAAGGACTACTACAAGACGCTCGGCGTCGAGCAGGGGGTTGACCAGAAGGCCGTCAGCCGCGCCTTCAGACGCCTGGCGCGCGAGTCGCACCCCGACGTCAACAAGCGCAAGGGAGCCGAAGACCGGTTCAAGGAGATAAACGAGGCGTACCAGGTTCTGAGCGACCCCGCGCGCAGGGCGCAGTACGACCAGGTTTACGAGGCCTACAAGAGCGGCGGTGTGCACTGGCAGGACGTGTTCGGCCGGCCCTCCGGGGGCCGCGCGACCCCGGGTGGGGTTACGTTTACGGTAGAGGGCGGGTTCGAGGATCTCTTCGGCCGCGGTGGCGGCTCCGGAGGAGGTTTCAGCGACTTCTTCCAGCAACTGTTCGGCGGGTTGGGAGGAGCGGCGGGCCAGCCACACGGCGCGGCACGGCCCCGCCGGCGCACCGAGGTTCCTGTCGAGATCACGCTCGAGGAGGCCTTCGGCGGCGCGCAACGGAGGATCGAGATGCCGAGATCCGGCCAGCGGGTGGACGCTGTGATCCCGCGCGGGGTGCGGTCGGGCCAGACCGTGAGGTTGCCCGGCGCAGCCGGCGGGGCGGATCTCTACCTGAAGATCCAGATCCTCCCGCACCGGCTCTTCGAGCGCACCGACGACGACCTGACCGTGGTGCTGCCGACTACGGTCAGCGAGGCGGCGCTGGGCGCCGAGATCCAGGTGCCGACGCTAGAGGGTGCCGTTACGATGCGCGTGCCGCCCGAGACCCAGAACGGCCGGCGGCTCCGGCTGAAAGGCCTGGGCATGCCCCATGCGCGCGGTGAAGGCCGCGGCGACCTGTACGTGAAGGTGAACGTCGTAATACCCACGGGGCTCTCGGCCAGGGAGCGCGAGCTCTTCGGGGAACTGGGTGGGGCGCGCAGCGAGGATCCACGCAAGGGACTGTTCTCGTAGGAGACGGACGGAGATGGCAATGCGATTCGACAAGCTCACGGAGAAGGCGCAGGAGGCGCTGATGGCGGCCCAGCAGGCCGCCGCGGCGCGTGGTCATCAGGCGTCCGACCCCGAACACCTGCTGCTGGCGCTGACCGAACAGCCCGAAGGGTTGATACCGCAGTTGCTGCTGCGCCTTGGGGCGGACCCCCGCGTCCTGCGCACCCGCCTGGTCGCCGACCTGGAGCGCCGGCCGCGCGTAGAGGGCGCGCCGCCCGCTGCCGGGATCGTCCTCTCGCCGCGCCTGGCGCGCGTGCTGGAGGCCGCGCAGAGGGAGGCCGATCGGCTCACCGACGAGTACGTCAGCACCGAGCACCTGCTGCTGGGCCTGCTGGCGTCGCACGCCGGAGAGGCCTCCCGGCACCTCTCGGAGATGGGCGTCACGCCGGAGGGCGCCTACAGGGCCCTCGGGGAGATCCGCGGACAGCAACGCGTCACCGATCCCAATCCCGAGAACAAGTACCAGGCGCTGGAGAAGTACGGTCGCGACCTGACGGCGCTCGCGGCGTCGGGCAAACTCGACCCGGTCATCGGACGCGACGACGAGGTCCGCCGCGTGATCCAGGTCCTCAGCCGCCGCACCAAGAACAACCCCGTGCTCATCGGCGACCCGGGCGTCGGCAAGACCGCCATCGCCGAGGGCCTGGCACAGCGGATAGTGAAGGGCGACGTGCCCGAAGGGCTCAAGTCCAGGCGCGTCGTGCAACTGGACATGGGAGCGCTGGTCGCCGGGACCAAGTACCGGGGTGAGTTCGAGGATCGCCTCAAGGCGGTACTACGCGAGATCGCCTCCGCCGAAGGCCAGATCATCCTCTTCATTGACGAGCTGCACACGGTGGTCGGCGCGGGCGCGGCCGAGGGAGCGATTGACGCGGCGAATCTGTTGAAGCCGATGTTGGCGCGCGGCGAGCTGCACGCGATCGGCGCCACCACGCTCGACGAGTACCGGAAGCACATAGAGAAGGACGCAGCGCTGGAGCGGCGTTTCCAGCCGGTGCTCGTGGGCGAGCCGTCGGTGGAGGAGACGATCAGCATCCTGCGCGGCCTGAAAGAGCGTTATGAGATCCATCACGGAGTTCGGATCACCGATCCCGCGGTCATCGCCGCCTCGACGCTCTCCGACCGGTACATCAGCGCGCGGTTCCTGCCCGACAAGGCGATTGACCTGATGGACGAGGCGGCCAGCCGACTTCGCATGGAGATTGACAGTAAGCCCGCGGAGCTGGACGAGGTGGATCGGCGCGTCATGCAGCTCGAGATCGAGCGCGAGGCCCTGCGCCGCGAGACCGACCCCGCCAGCCGGGAGCGCCTGCAGCGGCTCGAGGAGGAGCTGGCGTCGCTGCGGGAGCGATCTGACGCCCTGCGGGTGCAGTGGGCGCAGGAGAAGCAGGCGATTGCCGCGATCCGCGAGACCAAGCAGCGAGTGGAGGAGTCCCGCCGCCAGATCGAAGACGCGGAGCGGCGTGCCGATCTGGAGGCCGCGGCGCGGCTGCGATACGGGACGGTGCCGGAGCTGGAGCGCCAGATGCGTGAACAGGAAGAGCGCCTGCGGACGGTTCAGGCCGGCGGGCGGCTGCTCAACGAGGAGGTCACCTCTGACGAGGTGGCAGAGGTGGTCGCGCGCTGGACGGGCATCCCGGTGCAGCGGATGCTGGAAGGCGAGGTGGCCAAGCTGCTACACCTCGAGGAGCGGCTGCACGAGCGGGTGATCGGTCAGGACGAGGCGGTGAGCGCCATCGCCGACGCGATCCGGCGGGCCAGGGCCGGCCTGAAGGATCCCCGCCGTCCTATTGGCGCCTTCCTGTTCCTGGGCCCCACCGGCGTGGGTAAGACCGAGTTGGCGCGCGCCCTGGCAGAGCAGCTCTTCGACGACGAGGACGCCATGGTGCGCCTGGACATGTCGGAGTACCAGGAGCGGCACACCACCAGCCGGCTCGTCGGCGCGCCCCCGGGCTACGTGGGATTCGAGGAGGGCGGGCAGCTCACCGAGGCAGTTCGGCGGCGGCCCTACCGCGTGATCCTCTTTGACGAGATCGAGAAGGCGCACCCGGACGTGCTCAACATGCTGCTTCAGGTCATGGAGGACGGCCGGCTGACCGACGGTCACGGCCGGACCGTGGACTTCAAGAACACGGTCATCATCATGACCAGCAACCTGGGCAGCAGGCACCTGCAGGGACTGGAGGCCCCGGACATCTCCTCGTACGAGATGGCCCGGATGCTCGTGCTGGGCGAACTGCGCAAGGCCGTCCGCCCCGAGTTCCTGAACCGCATAGACGAGATCATCGTGTTCCGCCCTCTCTCCGAGGAGCAGCTCGTCGAGATCGTAGGGCTGCAGGCCGCCGCGCTGGCCCGGCGGCTGGCGGTGCACGGCATGGGCATCGAGGTGACCGAGGCGGCGAGAAGGCACCTGGCCAAGGAGGGGTACAGTCCGGATTTCGGCGCCCGCCCCCTTCGCAGGCTGATCCAGCGGGAGATCGAGAACGTCGTCGCCCGCAAGATTCTCTCCGGAGAGCTGCGTCAAGGCGAGACGGTGCTGGTGGACTACAAGGACGAACGCCTGGTGTTTGCCGCGCTATAATTGGGCGACATCTGCGGGGAGGTGAGCGCCATCCTTGAGGTCACGGTTTTCGTCAGCGGCGGCGTGCTGCTCGCGCTGGAGATCATCGCCAGCCGGGTACTTGCGCCCTACTTCGGCAACTCGATCTATGTATGGGGCAGCCTGATAGGCGTCTTCCTCACGGCGCTGAGCGTGGGCTATGCCGTGGGCGGGCGGATCGCCGACCGGTTTCCATCACACGGCCTGTTCTCGGGGATCGTCTTCCTGGCCGGGCTGCTGACCGTCCCAATACCGATCCTCGCAACACCGGTGCTTGACGCGGTCGCCCGCGCCGACCTGGGGCCGCAGCTCAACCCGCTGGTCGGATCCATGGCGCTGTTCGTGGTGCCCAGCATCGTGATGGGCATGGTCTCGCCCTTTGCCGTGAGGCTGCGCGCCCAGGCCGTGGCCACGGTAGGGCAGACGGCCGGCGCGCTCTATGCCATCAGTACGGTGGGCTCGATTACCGGGACGCTGGCGGCGTCGTTCGTACTGATCAACTACTTCGGGGTTCGCGCCATCATCCATATCCTAGGGTTTACGCTGATGGCAATGGCCGTGATCGGATGGTTGGCCGCCCGGCAGCGGCCTGCCGCGGCGCTGGGCGCGGTGCTGGCGGTTCTGCTGGCAGCCGGGGTCACGGGGGCGTCACCCGCTCCCTCACCTACGCTGGTCTATGCACGCGACACCGTCTACCACCGGGTTACCGTTTCAGACGAGGGCACGGTCCGGTATCTCAAGCTGGACAACTACTGGCAGAGCGCCCTCGACCGCGAACGGCCGCAGCGCACGGTCTTTGCCTACGCGGACTACATGCACCTGCCCTTGATCTTCGTGCCCCGGCCCTCGCGTGCCGCGTTGATCGGGCTCGGCGGGGGCACGATCCCGGCCCGCTACGTGGCCGACTACCCCACGGTAACGATGGACGTGGCCGAGATAGACCCCGAGGTGGTGACGGTGGCGCGGCGCTTCTTCGGCGTGGCGGACAGCGACCGCCTGATTATGACCGCGCGCGACGGCAGGCTGCACCTGCGCCTCGCGCAGGCGCGGTTCGACATCATCCTGACCGACGCCTACCTGATTGATACCATTCCCTTCCACCTGGCCACCCGCGAGTTCTTTGCGCTTACCCGCTCCCGGCTTGCGCCCGGGGGCGTGGTTGCCTCCAACATAATCGGCGCCCTGGACGGCCCGAACAGCCGGCTTTTCCGGGCGATCTACAAGACCATCCGCCAGGTCTTCCCCACGGTCTACGTCTTCCCGGTGGATTTCGGGCGCTACGGCGCGCCGGACTCGCTGCGCAACATCATCGTGATCGCGACCGACGCGCCGGCGATGCCGCCCGCGGAGATCAGGCGTCTGGCGCAGGCGCTGGTGGACGCGCGGCGGGTAACCGTGGACCGGTTCCTGAGCGCGGCCGGCGATCTTTACGAGGCGGTCATCCCGACCGCCGACGTCCCAGCGCTCTCCGACAACTTCGCGCCCATTGATGCGCTGATACCGACTCGATAGGCCGGGAGTTGGGCACAACGGTAGTGCGACGAGATGCCCTGGTTGCCGGACAGGAGGTCTTGGCGCCATGCCGGTGCTGAAGATCGTCCTGGGGGACGTCGTGCGAATGCGCAAGACCCATCCCTGCGGGAACGACCAGTGGGAAGTAGTGCGTCTTGGGGCTGACATAGGGGTTCGGTGCCTGAAGTGCGGCAGGAGGGTCCTGATGCCGCGCGTGAAGTTCGAGCGCCGGATTCGGACCTTCATTCGGCGCGGCCCCGGCTTCGCCGAGGTAGGCCCGTAGGGGAACGAGCGTGGCGCGCTGGATCTAGGGTGAGGGCTGGATATTGAGTACGGGATCGCGGTATAGGGTTGCATACCCGTGGGCGGTCGCGGCGGCATCCGCCGCAGCGATGGCCGCGGCGCTGTCCACCGCGGCCTGGCCGCCGCCGCAGGAGTTCGCGCTGCTGTGCATGGCAGGGGTGATCGCCAGCGCGCTACGCGTGCCGATGCCCGCGGGCGGCTACCGGAGCCTGCGGCCCGCGGTGGCCGCTGCCGGTATCGGGCTCTTCGGCGCCCCCCCGGCCGCGGTTGCCCTGGCGGTCGGCGCGGTGCTTGGGGACGGCGTCCTGCGCCAGCGCCCGCTGCGCGTCACGCTGTTCAACGCTGCCCAGGCGACCCTGGCCACGCTTGCGGCCGGGAGTGTCGCGGCCCAGGTTCAACCCGGTTTCGCCGGATGGACCGGCCCTCTTCCCCCTGTGCGCGAGAGCGTGGCCCACGCGCTGGCAATCCTGGCGGCGGCAGCGGCTTTCGCCACCGTTTCCTCCGTGCTGGTGAGCTGGTACATCGCCCTGCGGCGGCGACGGGCGTTCGCAGGCGTGTTGGGAGCCAACATTGGGGTTGAGACCATCAACACGTTCCTGCTGTTTGGGTTCGGTTCGATCACCGGGTTGGTCATCAACGGCAACCTGCCGCTGCTTGCGCTGCTGGTCGCGGTTCCGGTGGCGATGGTCACGGCCGTGCTGGTGCTCTCCACCGGCGGGAGGCAGGCATCGGCAGAACTGGAGGCGCTTCACGCTGCGGCCCTGGAGATCGGCCGCTCTGAGACCCCGGACGAGATAACGCAGGTTGTGGCAGTGGCCATGGACAGGCTGGTGGTTTCGGATACGGCGATGACATGGCTGCGCCGGAGCGGTGAATCCGGGGCCATCCCGGTTCACGGCGGCGGCCCCGAAAACGGCGAAGCGGTAGGCCAGATCGAGCTGGCCGGGCTGGTCGCGGAGGTCATGCGGTCCGGCCGGCCGGTGCGATCCGGCAACTATGAGCGCGATCGCAGGCGCAACCCGCGCCTCCGGCCGCTCGCCGGCACGGGTGCGGTGCTTTCTGCGCTGGTCGTCCCGATGGCCGCCGCCGGGGAGGTCTGGGGCGCCCTGGCCTTTGCCGAGGGCGAGCGCCACCACTTTACCGCCCGGCACGAGTATCTGGCCGCTACGCTGGCAGGATACGCCGCGGTGGCCATGCGGAACGCGCACCAGATCGAGGAGGGCCGGCGCCAGGGGGAACGGCTGGTCGCGCTCCAGCACCTTGGGTTTGCTCCGAGCGCTACGCTCGACATTGACGAGGCGTGCCGGTTCCTGGTGAGGCGGTCGGCGGAGGCGCTGGGCGCAAGGTACGCGCTGCTGGCGCTGTACGATGGAGTGCGCCGCGAACTGCACGGGCAGGCAGCGTACGGCACGGATGAGGAAGAGCTGAGGCGGCTACGCGTGGGCATGGATGCCGAGCCAGGGGCGCTGCGTGAGGCGGTGCGCGCCATCCGTGAGCGCCGTTCCATTGCCTGCGCCATTGGCGACGACGATCAGGTGCCGGCCTGCCGCTGTCCGGTGCTCCTGGCTCTACCCGAGGGCCGCCACGCGCTGACCTCGCCCATGACCCACCAGGGCCGTCCAGTGGGAGCCCTGACCGTGGTGCGCAGTGAGCCGCGCCCATTCTCCGCGGCGGAGGCCGCCATTATCGAGGCGACCGCGGTCCAGGGAGCAGCGGCGATTGAGAACGCCCGTGCGTGCGCCGCGTTGAAGGTGCGGAATGGCCGCCTCCAGGCGGCCGTCGAGGTGTTCGGCCAGATGGGTAGGGCCGCTGACCTGCAGGCCATCTTCGCGCTGGTCGCGGAGGGAGCGCGCGACCTGTTCGGCACAGGCCGCTGCATGCTGCTGGCCTGGGACGGCCAGGGCCCCATCAGGGAGGCGCTTGGGGCCGGGTTGTCCGACGAATCCCATCGTGCCGTGGTCGCGCGCATCCAGGACGGCCGCAGCCGGTACACCGCACCGGGGGCCCGGCCGCACGTGATGGCCGGCCTGCCGGCAGGTCCAGGGGGGGAACCAACACGGTCCGCCGTCCTCTTTCCGCTCAGGACCAACGCGACATTCTTAGGGCTGATGACGCTGGTCTACGATGACGAAGGCGGAGGCATCTCTGCCGACATGGAGATGGCCGCGGCGTTCGCCGACCAGGTGGCGGCTGCCATGGCACGGATGGCTCTTCAAGTTCATGGCGAGCGGCGCCTCGACGAGCTTGTGCTGATGAACCGCATCGTCGGGTCGGTAAGCGCTTCGCTGGACCCCGTTGAAGTGTGCCGTATCGCGGTGTCCGAACTCGCCGACGCGGTGGGAGTTGCACGCGTCACGATTCATCGCCTGGAAGGTGCGCTGCTGCGCTTGATCGCGCAGGTCGGTTCCCCCGACGCACCCGCAGAGATCCCGGTATTCTCAGGGATCAGGGGGCGCGTGGTCCGCAGCGGCCGCCCCGAGTTGGTCGCGAACGTGCGCGACGACCCAGACCACATCTCCAGCAGCCCAGATACGGTCAGCATGGCCGCCGTGCCGGTCGTCCTGGAAGGCGTCACCACCGGCGTTCTCACAGCGGAGGGCACCGGCGCGCGCCCGCTGACACCGCACACCTACGAGTTCCTGGCCGAGTTCGCCGGGCAGTTGAGCATAGCGGTGAGGAACGCCTCTCTCTTCGAGGACCTGCGCAGGACGCACGACGAGCTGCAGGTGCTGTTCGAGGCCGCGAAGGCCGTAAGCGGCACGCTTGATCTTCGCACCGTGCTGGACAGCCTGGTCTCGGTCGCCTGTCGTGCATTCGGCTACGAGAACGGCGCGCTGCTGATGGTGGACGCCGCCACGGGAGAGCTCGTCGTGGAGGCGGCATACGGGTACCAGCGTCCCGTGGTCGGGGTGCGCGTGGCCGTAGGGACAGGGATTAGCGGGTGGGTGGCCCGGACCGGCAGCCCCCTCATGGTGGACGACGTCAGTACGGACCCACGTTACAACCAGGTGGACAACCGGGTGCGCTCTGAGATGGCCGTGCCGCTCATCGCCGAGGGGAAGGTGCTGGGCGTCTTCAACATCGCGAGCACGCGCCTGGCGGCCTTCGGACCGCGCGACCTGCACCTGTTGGGCACCCTGGCCTCCTACGCGGTCGTGGCGATCCAGAACGCGCGGCTGTACGAGCAGGCCCAGCGCCTCGCGATCACCGACGGCCTCACCGAGCTGTACAACCACAGGTACTTCTACGAGGCGCTCGAGCGGCTTCTCGAGCGGGCCCGCCGGGACGCGCAGCCACTCGCCATCATCATGGCCGAGATAGATCGGTTCAAGCACCACAACGACACCTACGGACACAAGAGCGGGGACGAGGTCCTGCGTACGATCGCAGGGCTGTTGCGGCGCGGCAGCCGGCCCTCGGACGTTGTCGCGCGGTACGGCGGCGACGAGTTCATGGTGGTGCTGCCCGGCGCGAGTGGGGCCGCGGCGTACGAGACGGCCGAGCGCCTGCGCCGTACGGTTGAGACGTATCCTCTCCTCGCCAACGGCGATATCATAACCAGCATCACCATGAGCGTGGGGGTGGCGGCCTTCCCGCAGGACGGCACGACGGCCGGCGCGCTGGTCGAGGCGGTGGACCGCGCGCAATACCTCGCCAAGCGGTCCGGAGGCAACAAGGTCCACGCGGCCCACGAGGCCTGACGGGCTACCATGGGCCTGGCGCTGGGACTGGTTGGCCTTCCCAACGCCGGGAAGTCCACTCTCTTCAACGCGCTGACCCGCGCCGGCGCAGCGGTGGCCTCCTACCCGTTCACAACGATAGAGCCCAACCTGGGGCAGGTGGCAGTTCCGGACCCGCGCCTGCAGGCGGTGGCCGGGGTGATCCACCCTGCCCGCACGGTGCCGGCGACCGTTCGATTCATTGACATCGCAGGACTCGTGCAGGGCGCCTCCCGCGGCGAAGGGCTGGGCAATCGATTCCTGGCCCACATCCGCGAGGTGGACGCGATCGTGCACGTCGTCCGCTGCTTCTCCGACGCCGCGGCACCCCTGGATGAGGCCGGCCTGTATCCGGTGCGCGATGCCGAGATCGTGGAAACGGAGCTGGCGCTGGCCGACCTCGAGACCGTCGAGCGGGCGCGCGAGCGGGCGGCGACACGGGCCAAGGCCGGAGAGGCGGCCGCGCGGGAACAGGGGGCGGTGCTGGCACGCATCGCGGCCGCGCTGGCCGAAGGCGTGCCCGTGCGGCGGCAGCCGCTTTCGGACCCAGAGCGCGCCCTGGCCCGCGAACTGCGCCTGCTTACCGCTAAGCCCGTCATCTACGTTGCCAACCTCGATGAGCGCCTCCTTCCAGACGGAGGGCCCTCGGCGGCGGCGCTGCGCGCGCTGGCCGATCGCCAGGGCGCCGCGTTCATCGGTTTGGCCGCACGCCTGGAAGCCGAACTCGGCGACCTGCCCCCGGACGAGGCCCAGGCATACATGGCCGCGACGGGCCTGGAGGAGCCCGGCGCCAACCGGTTGATACGCCTGGGATTCGCCACGCTGGGCCTGGTGAACTTCTGCACGGTGCTCTCGAACGAGGTGCGCGCGTGGCCGATCCCCAAGGGCACAACCGCGCTTTCGGCCGCCGGCGAGATCCACACCGACATGGCGCGCGGGTTCATCCGGGCAGAGGTGATTGCCTGGGATGCCCTGGTCGCTGCCGGCAGCATGCACGCGGCGCGCGAACACGGCGCGGTGCGCACCGAGGGTCGCGACTATCAGGTGGCCGACGGGGACGTGATCACGTTCCGCTTCGCGGTGTAGCCTCGGGCGTCGCCGCCCTTTGATTTGGGACCGCGCTCCCTCCGCCCGGTAGTGGGTCAATTTGATGGGTGACCCCCTCTTGAAAAGGGCAAGAAGCGTCCTCTCGTTCTTGTCGAGTGGCTGGATTCTCATTCTGGCCGTGGTTGGCAAACCCTCGGTCAGATAGAACGCGCCTCCGAACCCCTTCATTGTCGGTCGGTGGGCTGGTTAGTTTTGGAGAACGAGACCTGTAAGGTTTTGGTGCCGCACATCGCCGGGGAGAAGAACGGCGATGCCGTCCTTCTTGGTTGTGGGGACCTGACTATTCCAGCACGTGCGATTGTGAAGCTGACTGTCTTGAGGGAAGCGTGACTACTACTTGTCCTTTCCCTTCCCCGGGTGCGGTACTCGTTCAACTACCGTGGTGTTCGGACGCTTCCGTGCGTCTTCCACGGGGATGAATTCTCCCGTCTTGGCATCGCGTCCACGCAGACTGCTTTCGGTCGGCTTCTTAGACATGAGGTGAACCTCCATGCGTTGGGTTTGGGCTAGTCAGAATCCCCACACTATGTCATACTCAGATTATGCCAAACCGGTCAAGCAAAACACAAGACCCCAACAGCATTGCTGCCTGGATCGTCCAGCAGACTGCTCAGGCGGTCAAAGAGGGCAAGGACCCCTTGGCCGTCGAACTCGGCCGGCGCGGGGGACTGAAGGGCGGGAAGGCGAGGGCGGAGAAACTTTCCCCGCAGAAACGTCATGCTATAGCCAAGAAAGCTGCTCGCGCTCGCTGGCAAAGCCCAAGAGGATAACGGGGGGCCTGACTGCCATGGTTGAACCGGTCGCGCCAGCTGCTCACACTAGCTCGAACAAGATCATCGAGCAGCAATTGGATTCGCGCGTTGACGCGCTTGAACGCGTCCTTGGTACAGACGTTTTGGCGTTCTCTGGGCTAATTCTTGCTCGCTCTGACGACCTGGTTCGCGAGGCGGTCGAAACCAGAGATAACAAGAAGACGAAACTTGTCGTCGTTCTTGAAACGGCAGGAGGCTATATCGAGGTAGCCGAGCGAATCGCTAACACCTTGCGTCGTCACTATCAGTATGTGGACTTCATCATTCCGAACGCTGCTATGTCGGCGGGTACGGTTCTTGCGATGTCTGGCGATGCCATCCACATGGATTATTACTCTGTATTGGGGCCGATTGACCCTCAAATAGAGCGTCCGGGTAGCCCTGGATTCGTACCTGCTCTGGGCTATTTGATTCAGTTCGAACGTCTTGTTGAGAAGTCCAACAGAGGGACACTTACTACAGCCGAACTGGCCTACTTGGTACAGAGGTTTGATCCAGGCGAGCTTTACCTATTTGAACAGGAACGCGAATTGTCTATATCGCTATTGAAAGAGTGGCTAGTCAAGTACAAGTTCAAGAACTGGAGTATCACACAGACGCAGCAAAAGAGTGTTACCCCCGAAATGAAGATGGATAGAGCGGCAGAAATAGCGCTGAGGCTGAATAATACCGAGAGGTGGCACTCTCACAGTCGTGGAATCCCAATGGAAGTGCTTCGTAGGGATCTCAAATTGCAGATAGAGGATTTTGGCGAGAGTGAACCCTTGAACAAGGCCGTTCGGGAATATCATAAGTTACTGACTGATTACATGATGCGGATTGGAGCGACCTGGGCAATTCACAGGTATCAAGATCATTTTGTCTCTTCAGCCGTGAGGGAATAGCCATGCCTTCTCAGCCTGATGTCAAGAAAATCCTGGACCGTAACCCTCGTGTGAACAGGAAGCAATTTGAGGAAGTAATAGCCTTGTTGGGCTTCCTGCGTGACAATGGGGTTAGGGCAGCTCAGTACAATATCAAGTCTCCATTCAGTCGTTACGAAGGTATTCGACAGAGGAAACAAGGCACCCCGCCCGTTCCAAGTACAGACTGAGAGTTTTCGTCCTTCCTTGACAGTGCTTGGGCGGTCAAGCATAATGAGGGTGTGAACCGGCTCTCCCTTGAGGAACGAACTCGCGTAGTTTCGGCCTTGGTTGAGGGTAATTCCATCCGGGCCACCTGCCGTATGACCGGAGCGGCCAAGGGCACGGTCCTCCGGCTCCTATTGACCCTTGCATAAGTAATGGGACGATGATATCTTCCCATGCATGAGACCACACGGGAGTCCCGCAGAGTTGGAAGCACGGCGGCGCCGGGCCGTCGCCCTCCTCGTGAACGGGCTGGGCGTCCGGGAGGTCGCTCGGCAGATTGGCTGCTCCCCGACGTCCGTCAGCCGCTGGCAGGCCGAGGTCCAGGCCGGGGGTGCGGACGCGCTCCGGGCGAAGCCGCCGCCGGGTCGCCCCCCGCGGTTGACTGCCCGACAGCGGGGGAAGCTCCTGAAGCTGCTCCTCAAGGGCGCCCCAGCCCACGGGTTCAGCACCGACCTGTGGACCTTGCCCCGGGTGGCCGCGGTCATCGCCCGCACCTTCGGGGTGACGTACCACCCGGCCCACGTCTGGAAGATCCTCCGCAGGGAGGGGTGGAGCTGCCAGAAGCCCGAACGGCGGGCCCGGGAACGGGACGAGGCGGCGATCCAGCACTGGTGCGGATTCTGAGGCAAATCGATCACCTGTTCTGATAATCCCCGATCACTCGTTCCAGCCTGAAACCGATCACCCGTTCTGATAAATCCCGATCACCTGGTCTGGGAATTCCCGGACACCCCGGGGGACCTGAGCGACGCGGCGCTGGACCCCATTCGGCCAGAGGGTCTTCCCGGCGATCCCCCAATTCCTGAGCAAACCACACGGAGGGGGCTGGGAGACCGATGGCCAGGCGGAGGGTATCGATGCGCAAGATCAAGGAAGTGCTGCGACTTCACTGGGGCTTGGGCCTGAGCATGCGTCAGAGCGCCCGGAGCCTGTCGGTGGCCTCCAGCAGCGTGAGCGACCTGGTCCAGCGGGCTAAGGCGGCGGGCCTGGGATGGCCGCTGCCGGAGGCGCTGGACGAAGCAGAACTGGAACGTGCGCTCTACCGGGGGAACCAGGGGCGGCCGCGCCGCCGGCCGGAGCCGGACTGGGCCGGCCTGGACATCGAGCTGCGGCGCAAAGGGGTCACCCTGGAGCTGCTCTGGATCGAGTACAAGCGCGAGCAGCCCAGCGGCTACCAGTACGCGTCCTTTTGCGCGCACTACCGACGGTGGCGCCAGCGGCAGGACGTCGTGCTGCGCCAGCCCTACCGGGCCGGGGAAAAGCTGTTCGTGGACTATGCCGGGCCGACGATGCCGATCGTTGATCCGCGCACGGGCAGCGTTCGAGAGGCCCAGCTCTTCGTGGCGGTCTTGGGCGCGAGCAACTACACGTATGCCGAGGCCCAGTGGGCGCAAGATCTGCCCTCGTGGATCGGCGGCCACTGCCGGACGCTCGCGTTCTTTGGCGGGGTACCAGAGGTGGTGGTGCCCGACAATCTCAAGGCCGGCGTACGGCATCCGTCCTGGTACGAACCGGACCTGAACCCGACCTATGCGGACTGGGCCGCGCACTACGGCACCGTCGTCCTGCCGGCGCGGCCGCGACACCCGCGGGACCGGGCGAAGGTCGAGGTGGGCGTGCAGATCGTCGAGCGCTGGGTGTTGGCGGTCCTGCGGCACCGCACCCTCACCAGTCTTGGGGAGGCCAACGCGGCGATTGGGGAGCTGGTGGACCGGTTGAATACTCGGCCGTTCAAGAAGCGGGACGGCTCCCGCCGGATCCTCTACGAGACGCTGGAGAAGCCGGCGCTGAAGCCGCTGCCGGCTCATCCCTATGAGTTCGCCCAATGGAGGGAGGCCAAGGTGAGCATCGACTACCATGTCGCGGTGGACGCGAATTACTACAGCGTCCCCTACCAGCTCCTCGGCGAACGGGTCGACGTGCGGCTTACGGCAGGGACCGTCGAGGTGTTCCGCCAGGGCCGGCGGGTCGCCAGTCACGCTCGGGCCGCGGGCCGCGGCCAGTACCAGACCGACCCGGCCCACCGGCCGCTGGCCCACCAACGGTACCTCGACTGGACGCCCTCGCGCCTCGTGCGTTGGGCGGCGACGGTCGGTCCGCACACGGCCACGCTCGTCGAGACGATCTTCCGGGAAAAGCCGCACCCCGAGCAAGGGTATCGGGCTTGCCTGGGCATCGTGCGGCTGGGCAAGCACTACCCCCACGAGCGGATGGAGGCGGCGGCGGGGCGGGCGCTGGCTTTTCATGCCCACTCCTACCGCAGCCTGAAGTCGATGCTCGAAAAGGGACTCGATCAGACGGACCTCGAGCTCAGCCCGAACGTCCCGCCCCAGCCTCCGCACGCGAACGTCCGGGGCGCCCTCTATTTCGCCGACGAGGAGCGTGGACACTGATGCTGACCCAACAGACCCTTCAGACCTTGCGGGAGCTGGGCCTGACTGGCATGGCGGACGCCTACCAGGCGCAACTGCAGGACCCCGACCTCCACGCCCTCTCGTTCGACGAGCGCCTCGGGCTGCTCGTTGACCGGGAGTGGAGCGCCCGCCAGACCCGGCGACTCACCCGCCGGCTCCAGGAGGCCAAACTCCGCCTCCCGGCCGCGATCGAGGACATCGACTACACGACGCCCCGCGGTCTCGATCGTGCCGTCATCCGCACCCTCGCCGACGGCCGCTGGCTGCATGAACATCAGAGTCTGTTGATCGTGGGCCCCACGGGGGCCGGCAAGACGTTTCTCGCCTGTGCCCTGGCCCACGCGGCCTGCCGGCTGGGCTTCACCGCTCGGTACTACCGGGTCCCACGCCTCGTCGGCGACCTGGCCCTCGCCAGAGCCGACGGCTCCTATCCGCGCCTGATGGCCAGGCTCGCCAAGACCGACCTGCTGGTGCTCGACGACTGGGGCCTGGCCGTGCTCGCCGCCGGCGAAGCCCGGGATCTCCTGGAGGTCATCGATGACCGGTGTACGACGCGCTCCACCCTCGTCGCCAGCCAGCTCCCGGTCGAGCACTGGCACGCCACCATGGCCGCCCCGTCCATCGCTGATGCCGTCCTGGACCGCCTGGTGCACACCGCGCACAAGATCCACCTCAAGGGCGAGTCCATGCGCAAGGTGTGCGCGAAGGCCAAGCCGCAGGGGGGATAGCCAGATGCCTCCCCGCCGGCGAGAAACCGCGCGACGGCCTTCTCAGGGGCTTGAGCGCTCGGCTCCCTCAGGCTCGCAGGCATGTCCCAGGCTCAGAGGGCCACCAGGAGGCCGGCCACCTGGGCTCGAACAACAGGCACCCACAGGGAGGTGAGGCGTCAAGAAAACCGCCGGCGTCGCTTCGCTCCGACCCGGTGATCGCGATCCTCGGATTGGGTGATCGGGAATTATTGGAGCGGGTGATCGGATTGACCCTGGACTGAGTGATCGAATTCGCTGGAATGCGCAGTCAGACGCGGGGAGGTCGTTGGGTGTGGGAATCGTGGCGCCGGGAGGGGGATTCCTGGCTTACCGCAGTGGCCGGTGGTGCGACTGGCGGTCGCCTGAAGTCGGGCAAGTTCGACCCCCAGCGACGGCTGGGATCGAGCCGGACGGCCCTCCGTTACCGCCTCGGCAGATCGGTCATGCGGTCAAGCAGTCGTGCCTCGAAGGCGCTTTCTTTCCTCACGATCTCATCGCGCCCAGAGCCCGCGCCTCGCGTTGGCAGGCCCGGAACATCTCTGCGTACTTCACGTTCGGCGGGAGACTTTGGGCACGGCGCACTACGTCAGGAGCTTCGCCAACGCTCTCGGCAAGATGCGGTGATGGAAGCAGGAGACCGAACGGATGGTGTGGAAAGACGCTCATGCGTGAACCAGTGATGTAGACTGAAGGTCGAAGTCAGGACCCAATCGCATAGGTCCACTAAGGTATTGGCAGAGGGGCTGACCGCCGCGGTTCGGCCCCTTTCGGTTGTTCTGACCGGCGTCTGGCGGAAAGGCGCACTCACGACAGGCGGACAACGACGCAAAGGAGGGAATGCGCATGCAGGTCAAGTGGGTGCACATCGTCCTTGGTCTCTGGCTGGTTGTCTCCCCATTCTTGCTGAACATCACGGGTGCCGGTCGATGGAGTAACATCATCGTCGGTATCATCATTGCCGTTCTCGCGTACACGTCGTCCAAACAGGAGACAGGCGTCTGACGCTTGACTCTTCGCGGGGCGAGGACCAGGGCGTGAGGGGCATCCGGACCCAGCAGTTGCAGGTTCGGTGAAGTGGCCAAAACCGCATAGCACACAACCGGCATTGGCAGAGGGGCTGACCGCCGTGGTCAGGCTTTCTGCATAGAGGGGGGCAGCGAGACGGGCTCCTCGGGCCCCGCGGGATTCGGGACCGCTTGCCGGCGGGCGCTCACGATGTGTGGCCATAGATGCATACGTGCCGTTGAACAAAGGGGGTAGCCAACGTGCTCGCAGCAACACAAATCGCGCCGGTCGAAACCCGTCTTGAGCTTCTCTTGGGACAGATTTCGCTACTCCAACGGCTCGTAGAGGAACAAGATTCCCTCATGGCAGGCAAGGTGGACGCAGAGGAGTCGCGGAGAAGGCTTTTCGTCGCCAACCGGATCAATGAACTATGTCAGCAGCTTGAGCTGGATTGCGCCGAGATCCTGCACGGGGAGCATTGGGTGAGAGATCTCAAGACGGTCCGCGCGTTGGCCGAGTCGGTTCTACGAGAGAACCCGGTTCTGCAGGTCCAGAGCTCCCTGCATGTCATCAGGTCAGACGAGATGCCGGACCGATATGTTCTCAGCCGGAATCGCCGCCGGGAACTGAGGAAGGGGTTCGGCCTTCATCAAGGGACAAGGAATGATGAGGGCCCCTCGGTGGTCATTGCCTTCACATCGTCGGCTTATGAGCAACTGTGGCACGCCCACACGGTTGATGAATACACCGTTGTCCTGGACACCCGGTTTGCCGGCCGTTACATCGATGGCAAGGCATGCGAGCTGACAGCACACGACGAGGAACTCCTTCACTTCTGGCCCCATACCTATCACGCCCTTGCCAATCGGGGAACATGCTCGGGGCGGACGTTCACGCTCAAATATCCGCTTGGGGTAAGCATCTGGCTGCCTGCACTGAAGCTCACCGGTACGGAGCGGGGACGGGCTGAGGTGTGCTCTGTTCGCTGGGAGCAGGTGGGGAGACACATCCTCATTCGGCGCTTCCACGTCAA
Source organism: bacterium (assembly GCA_031082185.1). Taxonomy (NCBI): domain Bacteria; species bacterium. The sequence goes on from JAVHLI010000008.1 coordinate 113,034, forward strand.
AGACTCCTACCACAGGTACACTGTCAACATCGCTACCCTTGCCTCCCGGGCGCAACTGAGGCTGCCATGCGACGAGAACGGGTACTTCTATGTGATTGACGGCTGCGTCGCGGCCCGCCGTGGGACTGGCGAGGTGACTGCGTCGACGAACGACCTGATCGTAGTTGCGCCGACGCGCGCACTCCGCATTCGGGCAGGTGCGCATGGCGCTCGCCTCTATTGGGCCTCAGACATCGTGTACGATCCCAGGCGAAATCACCGTCCAAGGTCCGAATTGCTTCCCTGTGACTAGGGCCGCCTCCAACCACATGTCGAGCGAGCGATTGGAGGTGCATGCATTATGGTACGGTGGGGGCTCGGTCGCGACCGACACACAGCGCCGGTGTACTTCACCCAAGAGGGCATCGCACAGGCGAACGAACGCCTGCGGCGTCTGAAGGAGCAACTCCGATCCCTCTCTGCGCAGACTAGGGATGAGGGCGATTCGTTCGACGAGGCCGAAGATGAGGGGATGATCAAGTTCTCGGCCATCCAGTTGGAGCGCGCTACTATCGAGGCACGGATTGCCGATCTGGGCGCGATGCTCGCACAGGCGGAGGTCATCAAGCCCGCCCGTGCGACCAATGCCGTAACCCTTGGCATGCCTGTGAGAGTGGTCGACCTCAGAACCAAACGGGCGTCCACATACTTGGTGGTTGGGCCAGCAGAGGTCGACCCCGACAGCGGCCGCATTTCCTACCTCAGCCCGGTAGGTCGGGCCTTGCTGGGGCGTCCAGTTGGCGACGTAGTGGTCGTCGATGCGCCGAGAGGTCGGGGCAGGCTGCGAATTGCGGGTGTTGGGCGCTCATGGCTTCGTCGGACCCCTGTGCAACGTCGTGAGCCGAGGCACAGAGCAACCCGTTCCAGCCTCCCTCGTCGGCGCGTTCGGAGACCCCTGGCGCGATCTCGATAGAGATGGGGCGTAACAAGACCCCATCTCCGAGGGATCAATAGTTGAGTACAGGCGCTGCCGGGCGTGGTCGGGTAGTCGGCCTACTGTCGAGGTGGTCGGCTATGTTCCGAGCTTACTGGCACGGACGGTTGCGGGAAGTCGGCTGGAAGAGTCCGGAAATCAAGTCAGGGGTAGAGGGAGGACCCACACGGTACTGTTCATGAAGCAGTGATGTCACAACACTTCAGGGAGGTACTGAGCGATGGTTAAGCATGTAGTATGGGGTCTGATTATCGGGGCAGTCATCACACTGATTATCGGCTTTGCGTGGGGTGGTTGGACAACCAGGGGCACTTCCCTACAGCGGGCTGAAGAGGCTGCCTTGGCGACTCGGGCGGCAATCTGCGTCGCCCAATTCATGAAGCAACCGAACGCTCAAGAGAAGCTGAAAGAACTAAAGGATATAAGTTCCTGGGAGAGAGCCGCCTTCATTGAAAAGGGCGGCTGGGACAAAATGCCCGGGGAAGAAGAGGCTAGTCATACTGTAAGCCGAGCATGCGCCGACGGGCTTGAACTTCTTATGGAGAGATAGGCAAGGCTCACCAGGAGGTATTTGTGTTCACGTTGAGCAAGTCTCCGACACTCAGCCCCGTTGAGGGCAGGAGTTATCGCCTGCCCTCCTTCTGTTGTGGCCCTTCGTAATTGCTTCAATCTCCCGCCATCAAAGCCTCTCGATGTAGCACCGACCCGGCATTGAGTCAGACGCTCGATGTACGCGCGAAACCGGCGGTCAGGGGTGGCTGGGGTGTGGGCCATACCTTGCATGACCCCATACCGCCCCGGAGATGTCCAGGTTTTTGTGACACAGCAGTACCAACCTCGGTTGCGGCTCGGCCGGTCCGTTCCTATGATGGGAGACGGCGCAGGGGCGTAGCTCCAATTGGTAGAGCGCTGGTCTCCAAAACCGAGTGTTGGGGGTTCGAATCCCTCCGCCCATGCCAGAGAAGATCCAGAGCGCAGGCTATCTCAACAGCTCAGTTACGCCCCTGTACAGACCGACGAACCATAGATCGCGCAGCCGCTCCGTGTGGTTCCAGGTCGCGACCACGCAGTACCTTCTCGCCGTGCGTGATTCGAGAAACGTGGTGAGATTGAGCACGCCGGGCTCGCTGCCACCCTTGTATGCCACTCTTGCCCAACCCTCGGCGCCTGCGGGGCCGGGGTTGATCGCCGCCGCGGGCAGGTCTGCTACGGCGGAGATTTCGCGGCACAGCTCACGCGCCGTGTAGAACCACTCCACGTCAAGCGCGGTGGGGCCTCCAGCGAAGATCCCGGGAGAGGGAAGCGGCCGGTGTGCGGCATCGCGCAGCGCGTCGCGGCGCCCGGATTCGTCCTCTCGCCGGTAGCGCTCCAGCAGGTCACGGTTCTCGGGCGCCTTCAACACAAATGCCTCACGGGTGGTCAGAAACGGGCGGTTCCGTACCGGCGCCAAAGCTTCCACCGTGCCGCGGCCCAGCGTGTGAATGAGGGCGTCCGTGGCTGTATTGTCGCTGATCGAGATCATCAGCTCCGCGAGCCGCAAGAGCGTGACCTCGGTCCCCTCCGGCGCGGTGTGCAGCGTGCCGCTCGGGAGACTCTTCCACTCCCTGCGCAGCGTGACGGCATCGCCCCACGAACGCCGGCCCGCGTCCACCTCCTGCCTGAGGGCTTGTAGTACCGTGAGCTTGAACGCCGATCCCACGGCAAGCGATGCATCCGCGTTTAGGGCAACGCGTTCGCGACCCCCCTCCGCCGCGAGAAGGCCCACGTGTCCCGGGAGCGCGCGGAATGCGGCCAGGGCTTCGCCCGTGGAGGAATGCGGCACGCGCGGCCGCAGCAGTAGCCCTGTAAAGCGGCCCTCGCCGTCCACCGAGGCCGTCACGTCGAGGATGCCGCGCTCTACCTCCATCACAAGACCGGTCCCGGCCTGGCCGACCCGCAGGCAACGACCAAACTCGGCCTTAATCGTATCGAGGGCAGACTGGACCTGGGCCAGGGGAACCAGGGAGAGAAAGCCGGGAGCGAACCACTCGGCCGCGATGCGGTCGGCCGCGCAGATGCGCTCCAGCGCCGGTTGGGTCGGGGGGGCCTGTGCAGAGCCCGGGGACACAAAGAGCGGTGCCGCCAGCGCTCCTAAGGCAACCGAGATCAGGATCGAGAGCGGAAGGAGCAATCGAGCGATGCTCCTGCCCCACTGAGTCACACGGAACACTCCCGCCTCCTCTGCGTCCCTTCCGCAGATGAACCAAACCTCTCCAGCCTGATGCCCGCTGCGACCATCAAGCGCCCGATCTGGCCGATAAGCCTGCGAGCATTGCCCGGAATCCCTAGGGCACTCGCTTTCTGCGGGCCCTCGCACGCCTTCTTGAGGGACTTCGCCTCCCTCAGCGCGCTGCTCGCCATCCTATGGGACTCAGCCTCCCGCAGCGCCTCCTGGATCTTCTGTGTTGCGAGCCGCTCAAGCAAGAACGCCGAATGAAACATCTTCCTCCCCCCATTTGCCCGATTTTCCAGTGACTATGCGATTGGCCCCGGCACCGCCCGTTCGGCTGGCGCCTGGGTGCGCCGGCGCATGACCTGCCGCAGTGCCGACCCCATTGCCTCAACCCCACGCCCAATCTCGTGCTCGTCCGGTACGCTGAAGTTGAGCCTGCACGTGTTCGAAGGCCCACCCCCCGGATATAGGTAGTGGCCCGGCAGGAATACGACACCACGCGGCGCGGCCGCATCTAGAAGCTCCTGTGCCCCCACCTGCTGCGGCAGCTCCACCCACATGGATATGCCCCCTCCGGGAGGGGTCCAGCTAGCTTCCCGGGGGAGGTGTCGCCGCAGCGCGGCGTCCATAGCCCGGTAGCGCGATGCATAGATGGCCCTCATGGTGTCCACGTGCTCGTCGAGCCACCCGCGCCCCATGAACTCCAACACGAGGTGTTGGCTCAGCGACACAGGCTGAGAGTCGCTCAGAGCCTTCAGCCGTGCGGCCGCCTCGACCACAGGCTGGGGCGCCACAAGCCAGCCTACCCGCAGCCCGGAAGCCAGGACCTTGGATACCGTGCCTAGGTAGAGCACGTGGCCACTGCCGTCAAGCGCCTTCAACCTGGGCGGAGGCGGCTCGTCGAAGTACAGATCGCCGAAAGGATCATCCTCGATGATGGGGACCTGGTACCGCCGGGCGATGCCGAGCAGCTTTTCTCTCCGCTCGAGGCTCATCGTCGTCCCGGTAGGGTTCTGGAACGTGGGCACGGTGTAGATGAACCGTGGCCGGTATCGGGCGACCACGAACTCGGCCTGGTCCACATCCATCCCGTCTCGATCCACCGGAATGCCTATGACGCGCAGGCCCTCCGCCTGGAAAGTGTCAATCGCGCCCAGGTATGTCGGCGACTCCACAATCACGGTATCGCCAGGTTCTGTCAGGAGCCTCACGAGGAGATCGAACCCCTGCTGTGCGCCGTTGATCACCACGACCCGGTCCGCGTCCGACGCTATCCCGGCTCTGGCCAGCCTTGAGGCGATCACTTCGCGCAGAGGGGCTATTCCATGCTTGGCGCCGGCGCTCACCGCGGCGACTGCCGACTCGCGCAGGACGGCCTCACAGGCCTGCCTGATCCGATCCAGCGGCAGCAGCGAGCTGTCGGGCACGCCGTTGCAGAGTTGGGCCAAGTCGGCCCTATTGCACAGTTCAGCAAGCGCATAGAGTCCTGCCGGTTTCTCTCCCTGCAACCTCTTCGCCAGGTTGGTCATGTGGGCGGTCCAGGCCAGAGGCCGGACACCCGAGCCTCTTTCCGTGAGTCCAGAGGGAGGCGTGGCGATCAGGGTCCCGCGCCCAACTCGCGCCTCGACCAGCCCCTCCGCGGCGAGTTCGTCATAGGCGCTGACGACCGTAGTTCTCGATACTCCCAGACTCTGGGCCATCTTGCGCTCAGGCGGGAGCCGGGTCCCCCTTGGCAGGTCGCCTCTGAGGATCTGCTCCCGAAGCTGGTTCCGGATCTGGATGTAGGCCGGTATCCGGTTCTCGCGATCAACTGTAATGGCCATGGCGACTCTCCCATAGAAGATATCCAATACGAGCATACCGGGTGTCCTGGCGGCGTAAAGGGCCAATTGGACTGCTTTTGAGATATCCAATCAGGCCACCGGAGCGCAGGATGGACTCCGGTCGACGGCACGACCAGGCGGCGCCTCCCTGCTTCGCCCATGTTAGAATCCCGGGAAGATCGACGAGAGGAGAGGATCAATGGAAGGTAGCCGCTACCGGCGCGTCCACGCCAGCGCCCTCGAGGGGTTCCAGCACGCCCGCGACGACTACTGGTACCGCTCGCTCGTCTTTGGGAAGGGTCTCTTCACCTATCTGGCCTATGTGCCGCCGGGAGGGTTCATGCCTCCCCACGGCCACGAGGAGGATGCGTGCGAGCTGTCGTTCTTCATGCTGGAGGGCGAACTAGAGATCACGCTGGAGGGCGAGACCTTCGTGGTGGCGCCGGGTGAGGCAATTCACGTGGATCCGGGCGTCTCGCCGGGCGTTCGTAACTCTGGGATCCGTACTGCCAGTTTCCTGCTTACGTTTTCCCCTCCCCCGAAGATCGCGTCACTGGAGGCGCTCCGAGAACGCTACGAGCGTCCGGGGGACGGGGTGAAGTCACCTGAAGAGATGGAGGCGCTGGTCAGGCAGTCGCCTGTCAGCCGACAAACCGGTCGAGGGCGTCCTTGAGCTCGCCGATCGCCGCGGCGACGTTCCCGCGGCCCTGCGCCTCGATGATGCAGTGCGCCAGGTGATCTTCCAGCAGGACGCGGGCGGCCTGGTCCAGCGCGGCGCGGGCCGCCGCGGTCTGTACGAGAACCTCGGGACAGGGACGGCCCTCGGAGACCATCGTACCGATGCTGCGCATGTGCCCCTCGATGCGCGCCAGCCTGTTCGTAACCTTCACGGTCCTGGTATGCGGCATGCTCCGCCCCCGGGGCCCCGGCCCAAATTCGTCGCACGGCCGGCCGTCGCGCGCAGAATAGCACCGCTCCTTGACGGCTGTCCTGGTTCAGATAGATCCGAAACACCCTAACTGAGCATGCCGTACCGGTTCAAGAGGAGCTTCCGGCCCCTGGGAGGCGGCTATACTGGCAGCATGATGATCCAGCAGAGCCTGCTTCCCCAGTCGTTATGGATTCGCATGTCGGCGCCCCTGTCCCGCGAGGCGCGGCAACGGTTGCGATGGATGGGGTTCTACGAGGCGCACGGGCGCAACGCGCGGCTGACCTGCCGGCGCTTAGGGATCGTAACGAAATAAATGATTGATTTAGGACGGACAGGGATGTACTGTTGATGCGTGGACATCCGGACGCTTCGCAGGAAGTACCGAGCCCTGGCGCCGGGGTTGACGGAGCGCTCGAGGCGGCTGTGGGCCGCGTCCGAATCCATGGTGCTGGGCCATGGTGGGATTGCCATGGTCGAGCGTGCCACGGGCATCTCGCGTTCGACGATCAGCCGCGGGATACGAGAAGTGGAGTCCGGCGCGCACGAGACACTCAGCCCGGATCGGACGCGTCGACCAGGAGGCGGGCGCAAACGAGCGGCGGAGAAGGATGCGAC
>JAVHLI010000009.1 GCA_031082185.1 bacterium
CCTCCGGAGGGTACCCAAAGAAAGTACACAGAGTACCGTACACTACCCATGCCGGAGGTATGTTTGACGGTCATCGTGACCGATGCTACCATGAGTGCGGTTTTCTCAGTTCCGGATCGGGTATCTGGGGCGCGGCCGCGCCCGCGATCTCCCACGGGAGGAGCGCATGGTTACCCCGCCACAGCGGGTTCTTGTCCCATCAGCGAGACCCGCGTCCGTAGAGAAGGCGATTGACGTTCTGGACCGACTGCCCGGCGGCAGCGTCGTTCTCACCAAGGTCGAGACGCTGCTCAACTGGAGCCGTGCCTGTAGCCTGTGGCCGCTGGGCTTTGGGCTGGCGTGCTGCGCGATCGAGATGATGGCCGCCTTTGCAGGCCGGTTCGATCTCGACCGCATGGGCGTGATACCCCGGGCGACGCCTCGCCAGGCCGACCTGATGATCGTGGCGGGGCGCTGCACGCTCAAGATGGCGCCGATCACGCGCCGGCTGTGGGAGCAGATGCCCGAGCCCAAGTACGTGATCTCGATGGGGTCGTGCGCGAACTGCGGCGGTCCGTTCTACTACGACAACTACTCGATCCTCAAAGGCATTGACCAGATCATTCCCGTGGACGTCTACATTCCGGGCTGCCCGCCGCGGCCGGAGGCTCTAATCGAGGGGATCCTCAAGCTTCAGGAGAAGATAAAGGCCGGGCCGTTTCTCCGCCGCTCCACGGCGGAGACGGCCTGAGGACGGGCCGGTACGATGGCGCTGCGCACAGAAGAGCTGATGCTCAATATGGGCCCTCAGCACCCCAGCACGCACGGGGTGCTGCGTCTGCTGATAACCCTCGACGGCGAGAACATCGTGGACGCCAGGCCGTACATCGGCTACCTGCACTCTTCCGTCGAGAAGATGATGGAGCATCGGACCTACCTCCAGAACGTGGCGCTCGCAGACCGCGGGTTGGACTACCTGACGGCACTGGCCAACGAGGAGGCCTACCTGCTGGCCGTCGAGCGGCTCGGCGGGATCGAGGTTCCCCCGCGGGCCCGCTGGATCCGCACGCTCATGTTGGAGCTCCAGCGAATCTCCAGTCACCTGGTTTGGCTGGGAACCTGGGGGAACGATCTCGGGGCCACGACGGTGTTTCTCTACTGCTTTCGAGAGCGTGAACGCATCCTGGACCTGTTCGAGCAGGTCACCGGCGGGCGGCTGCACTATGTGTACTTTCGCCCTGGTGGCGTTGGCCGGGACCTTCCGGCGGGCTGGACGGACCGGGTCCTGGAGTACTGCGATGAGTTTCCCGGTCACCTGCAGGAGTACAGCGACCTGCTCACCGGGAATCCGATCTTCCTGGCACGGGTGCAGGGCGTGGGGGTTCTACCAAAGGACGTCGCCATCAACATGGGCGCGTGCGGTCCGGTGGCCCGCGCCTCCGGGGTTCCGTTTGACGTCCGCAAGACCTTTCCTTACGAGGTCTACGGAGAGGTGGAGTTCGACGTCCCGGTTCAGGACGCCGGCGACTGCTTCGCGCGGTACCTGGTGCGCATGGAGGAGATGCGGCAGAGCGTGCGCATCGTCCGACAGGCGATTGAGCGCCTGCCGGAGGGGGAGGTCCGCGCCAAGGTTCCGGTGGCTGTCAAGCTGCCGCGGGGCGAGATCTACGCGCGCACCGAGTCCCCACGCGGGGATCTGGGAGTCTACCTGGTGAGCGAGGGGACCGACCGGCCCTACCGGGTCAAGGTCCGCGCGCCGTCGTTTTCCAACCTCTACGCACTCGCTGAGATGATGCGCGGCTGGAAGGTGGCGGACGTCATCGCCATCCTGGGAACGGCAGACATCGTCCTTTCGGACGTGGATCGGTAGGTCGAACATGGCAGAAATCGCGGTACGCGCGTGGGATGCGGTGGTCGGTCTGGCAACCGGGCTGCGGGTAACGCTGCGGGCCCTGGGAGCCAAGAAGAACACCGTGCAGTATCCGATCGAGAGACTTGACGTTTCCCCGAACTGGCACGGTCTCCTGGCCCTGCCGCTGGATCCCGCGACGGGAAAGGACAAGTGCATCATCTGCTTCCAGTGCGAGCGCGTCTGTCCCGATCGGTGCATCCACATCGAGGCGGTAGGCAAGGGAAAGGAGCGCCAGCTCACCCGCTTTGACATCGAGATGGACAAGTGCTGTTACTGTGCTCTGTGCGTCGAGGTCTGCCCGACCGAGGCGATCGTGTTCGTGCCGTGCTACGAGGCCAGCGCGCGGGATCGGAGCAGACTGCTCTACGATCTCGATGATCTCCATCGGTCGGACTCCAAGGAGCCGGTTGCGCGCGGGATATTCTCGGTGGGAGGACGTTCGTGAGCTGGGAGCTCGTCGAGCATCTGAAGGCCCGCTTTCCCGAGGTGGAGCCCTTCCCGCGCGGGGAACCGTCCCCGGCGGAGGAGCCCCCGGCGCACAAGCACGACGCCGCGAAGGCGCCGGTCCACCATGTGCCGGGTGCAGTGGTGCCCGCGGGGCGTCTGATGGAGATCTGCCGCGTGGTGCGGGACGAGGCGCCGTTCCTGCTGGACTACTGCTCGCTCGTGACCGGCGTGGACCGTCCCGAGGCCGGGCAGATCGAGGTGGTCTACCATCTCTTCTCGATGACCGCTCATCACGAGCTGCTGCTGAAGGTAAGGGTACCGCGCGACGACCCTCGCCTGCCCAGCGTCAGAGGAATCTGGAGCGCGGCAAACTGGCACGAGCGGGAAGCCTACGACCTTTTCGGGATCGTATTTGACGGCCATCCCGACCTCCGGCGGATTATGATGGCCGAAGACTGGGTCGGGTACCCATTGCGCAAGGACTATGTCTACGAGGATCCGCAGTGGCTGGTGGATATGGTAGAACAGCGCCGGCGCGAGGCCGGTTTGTCCTGAACCGCCGCGAGTTCCTCTCCACGCTGGGTCTGGCAGCCGCGGCCCTGGCCGGGGCAGAGGGGTTGATCGTGCGTTCCTCCCTCACCCGGGTGCAGGCCGCAGCCGCGGCGCAGTTACTCGAGGTAACGCCCACCGACAAATTCTTCGTCATCAGCAAGAACCCGCTCGGTCGCGATCCCAGGGTCGGTGTTGAGGGATGGGCCCTGGAGATCACGGGACTGGTCGGCAGGCCCATCAGGCTGACCTACGAGCAAATCCGCGCGATGCCCCATGTTGTCCGGCACCATACCCTGGAGTGCATCAGCAACAACGTCGGCGGCAATCTCATCGGCAACGCGCTGTGGCGCGGCGTCCGGTTCCGCGACCTGATAGCCTCCGCCGGTGGGGTGGGCGCCGGGGCCATCAGGTTTGCGCTGCGCTGCGCGGACGGATACAGTGAAGGCCTTCCGGTCGTGGAGGCGATGCATCCTGATGCGATGCTCGCGTACGAGATGAACGGCCAACGGTTGTCCCCCTCGCACGGATTCCCGGTCCGGCTGCTGGTCCCCGGCCTGTACGGGATGAAGAATACAAAGTGGCTTACGAAGATCGAGGCGGTCTCCACCCAGTTCACGGGTTACTGGCAGGCGTCGGGGTGGAGCGACGAGGCGGTGGTGAAGACGACCTCGATGTTCCGTCTGCCCGGTCAGCGGCCGGTGAGGGTGGGCGGGGTGGAGTTGGGAGGCGTGGCATATGCCGGGGACCGCGGGATTGCGGAGGTCCAGGTCAGCACCAACGGTGGCAGGACCTGGGCGAGGGCCGAGGTGAAGAAACCGTTGGGCCCACACACCTGGGTGTTGTGGGCGGCGCTGTGGAGGCCAACCCGGCCCGGCGAGTACGCGCTGCAGGTGCGCGCGCGCGACGCCGGCGGGGTGATGCAGACGGCCGTGGAGGCACCCCCGGCGCCCGACGGCGCCAGCGGATACCATGCGGTGCGCGTTAGGGTGAATCCGACGTGAAGTCGAATCCTTATGATCTCGTAGTCATCGGCGGAGGTCCGGCCGGGTACGTCGGCGCGATCCGAGCAGCACAACTGGGGCTGCGCACAGCGGTCGTCGAGCGCCACAAGCTGGGCGGCGTCTGCCTTCACTACGGCTGCGTCCCCACCAAGGTGTTGCTGCACACCGCCGAGCTGGTAGAGAAGCTGAAGAAGGCCCAGGCTTTGGGGATCGAGACCGGGCCGGTGCGCGTGGACTACGCACGCCTGCAGAAGCGCAAGGCGACCGTGGTGGAAGGCCTGTACAAGGGCGTTCAGTACCTGATGCGCAAGTACAAGATTGACGTCCTTGAGGGTACCGGCAGTCTGTTGGGCCGTACCCGCATCGGCGTGGCGTCCACTGACGGCTCCGAAACCGAGATCGAGGCCAAGCACGCGCTCCTGGCGACCGGGTCCGCGCCCCGGAGCGTTCCCGGGGTCGTCCTGGATAACGAGCGCGTGCTCGACAGCACCGGCGCACTGGCGCTAGCCGAGGTGCCCAGGACGATCGCGATCCTCGGCGCCGGCGCGATCGGCGTGGAGTTCGCCAGCCTTTTCGCCGCGCTGGGCAGCGAGGTTACCTTGATCGAGCTTCTCCCGACCCTGCTCCCACTGGAGGACCCCGAAATAGGACGGACCATGGAGCGGCTGTTCGCGCGGAGGGGAATGAGGATCCACACGGGCGCCACCGCCGGTGGCGTTGCCCGCTCCGGCGACGGGTTGGCCATCACGCTGAACCGCGGAGGGGAGACAACAGGCGTGGAGGCCGACTACCTGCTCGTGGCGGTGGGCCGGGGTCCGGTCACGGACGGCCTGGGGCTGGAGACGGTCGGCGTCGAGACGCAGAAGGGCGCCGTTGTGGTGGACGCCCAACTGCGCACCTCCGTGCCCGAGATATACGCGGTAGGCGACGTCATCGCCCGCCCGTTCCGGCTGGCGCACGTTGCCTCCGACGAAGCGATCCACGCGGTTGAAACGATCGCCGGTGTCGAAAGCAGGTCCATAGATTACCAGGCCGTCCCGCGGCCCACATTCTCAATACCCCAGGTATCCTCGATGGGGCTTTCAGAGCAGCAGGCGCAGGATGCCGGACATGAGGTCAAGGTCGGGCGCTTCGCCTTCCAGGCCAACAGCAAGGCGACGATCGAGGGTGAGCGCGATGGGTTCGTCAAAGTGGTGACGGACCGCCGGACCGGCGAAATCCTGGGCACACACATGCTGGGCCCTGCGGTCACAGAGCTGCTGGCGGAAGGGGTACTTGCGAGGCACCTGGAGGGAACGGTGGTGGAGCTGGGCGGCGCGATCCACGCGCACCCAACGCTCTCTGAGGCTATGAGGGAGGCGGCGCTGGACGCGTTGGGAAAGGCCGTGCATGGGTAGCCGGCGCCCCCCGTGGCTGAAGGTCCGCCTGCCTGGAGGCGAAAACTTCGCCGACCTGACCCGGATCATGCGACGCGGAGGGATGCACACCGTCTGCGAGGAGGCCCGGTGCCCCAACATCGGCGAGTGCTGGGACCGCCGGACCGCGACGTTCCTCATTCTGGGTGATACCTGCACCCGCCGCTGCCGGTACTGCGCGGTTGTCCACGGGAGGCCCGGCGCGCCGGATGAGGGCGAGCCCGAGCGGGTCGCCGACGCGGCCGCCGCCATGGGCCTGCGCCACGCGGTTGTGACCTCGGTGAACCGTGACGATCTAAAGGATGGCGGCGCGGGCATCTACGCCGCCACGATCCGCGCCATGCGCCACAGACTCCCCGATTGTACCGTGGAGGTGCTCGTTCCCGACTTCAATGGCGACCCCGAAGCGCTGCGCGCTGTCCTGGAGGCCAACCCGGAGATCCTGGGGCACAATCTGGAGGCCGTGCGCAGGGTGTTTGGGGGCGTGCGGCCCGGCGGCAACTACGACCGGTCCGTCGAACTGCTCCGACGGTGCAGGGAGTGGGGGTACAACTCGTTTACCAAGAGCGGCATCATCGTTGGTATGGGAGAAACCGAGGACGAGCTGCTGGAGGCAATGGACGACCTGCGGGCGGTGGACTGCGACGTGCTGACATTGGGTCAGTACCTGCAGCCGGGAGGCGGCTTCCTGCCGATTGCCCGCTACTACACTCCCGAAGAGTTCGCCGCCCTGCGCGAAGAGGGCCTGCGCCGCGGATTCAGGTACGTGGAGGCCGGTCCTCTTGTGCGCTCCTCCTATAGGGCCGACGCGCAGGCGCAGGCGGTGCGCCGCCGTTGCTGAACGAGGAGCAGCTCGCCCGCTACTCCAGGCAGTTGATCCTCGAGGAGGTGGGGATCTCCGGCCAGCGCCGCCTGCTCGATGGCAGGGTCCTGGTAGTGGGCGCGGGCGGGCTGGGCTCGCCGGCAGCGCTCTACCTGACCGCGGCCGGTGTGGGTACCATCGGGATCGTGGACGGCGATCGGGTGGACAGCTCCAACCTTCACCGTCAGCTTCTCCACCGCACGCGCGATCTCGGCTGCCCCAAGACCGAGTCCGCCGCGCGAACCCTCGAGGAGATCAATCCAGGTATCACCGTGGTGACGTTCCCGACGGTGCTCTCCTCGGCCAACGCCCTCGAGATCATCGGCCAGTTTGACGTGGTGGTCAACGGCAGCGACAACTTCCCCACGCGCTACCTGATCAACGACGCGTGCGTGCTGCTCCGCAGGCCGCTTGTGGACGCCAGCGTCTTGAGGTGGGAGGGCCAGGCCACGGTCTACCTACCTGGGCGCGGTTGCTACCGCTGCCTGTTTCCCACCCCGCCTCCTCCGGGTGCGGTGCCCTCCTGTGCCGAGGCCGGCGTCATCGGCGCGGTGGCCGGGCACATGGGTACCATCCAGGCCATCGAGACGGTAAAACTGCTGCTCGGCGTCGGTGAGAGCTTGGCCAACCGATTGCTGTTGGTGGACGCGCTCGCCGGCGAGACGCGCGCCGTCCGGTGGCGCCGGAATCCGGAATGCCCGGTCTGCGGAGATCACCCGACGATCACGGCGCTGATTGAGTACGAGGAGTTCTGCGGCCTGCCGGGCCGGCCGCACGCGTCGGCCACGGCCGTCGCCCCTGATCCGGTCGCCGAGGTGGATCCGCACGAGGCCAGTCTGATGCTCGAGCAGGGAGCCCAGTTGATAGACGTGCGCGAGCCCTGGGAGTGGACTTCTTCCCGCATACCCGGCGCCCGACTCATTCCGGTGGCAGAGGTGTCCATGCGTGCATCGGAGATCGACCCGAACCGGCCCGTGATCGTGCTGTGCGCGGTCGGGGGCCGCAGCGCCGGGGTGGTCGAGGTGCTCCGCAAGGCAGGCTATGCTCGGGTCTACAACCTGGCAGGCGGAATCATCGCGTGGGCGAATCTCGGCCTGCCCACCGAGACCGGCCCGGGACAGGGATAGTCCGGGCCGAGGGTGGCTGAACAGTGCGACAGGCGGTTCTGAGAGCGCCACGTGTGCTTGACCTGGTAGAGGTGGCCGTGCCATCGCCTGGCCCGGGCGAGGTGGTCGTGCGCATAAGAGCCGCGCTGACCTGCGGCACCGATCTCAAGACCTACCGGAGAGGGCATCCCCGGGTTGCATTTGGGCCCTTCGGCCACGAGGCGGCCGGGGACATCGCCGCCGTGGGCAAGGGTGTCGAGGGGTTTGCGTTAGGGCAGCCGGTGGCGTTCGTGCACACCGCCGGGTGCGGGCGGTGCGAGCCGTGCCGGCGCGGGCATGAGAACCTGTGCGCGACCCTCTTCGCTGAGATCGCGCTCGGCGCCTACGGTGACTTCCTGCGCCTGCCGGCGCGTATCGTAAGCCGGCACCTCTTCCCAAAGCCGGAGGGCCTGTCCTACCTTGAGGCGGCGTTCCTCGAGCCGCTGGCCTGCGTCGTCCATGCCTGGGAGCGGCTGGAACCGGTCGCCGGTGCGTCGGTGGCCGTGATCGGTTTGGGACCGATCGGTCTGCTGCACGTTCATGAAGCGCGGCGCCGAGGTCACGAGGTGATCGCGGTGGGGCGCCGGCCGACTGGGCTGGCGCTTGCCGAGCGGGCAGGGGCGGGCCACGTATTGGATTCCTCGACGGCCGAGGTCGGTCAGGCGCTGCGCACCCTGACAGGCGGAGGGCCCGACCTGGTCATCGAGTGCACCGGCTCCCCCGATGTCTGGAACGCTGCGCCTGACTGGTCTGCGCCTGGAGGCCGAGTCCTGCTCTTCGGCGGGCTTCCGGGCGAAAGCCGAGTGGCGTTCGATGCCACTCGGCTCCACTATGGCGAGGTGGATCTCGTCAGTGCCTTCCACTACCGTACCGCGAACGTCCGGCAGGCGCTTCATCTCCTGGCCACCGGCGCGGTGAGGCCATTTGACATGATCACCGGTGAGCGGCCCCTGGGCGCCATTGGTGAGGTCTTTGAAGACCTGGACCGCGGGGTCGGGACCAAGTACGCGGTTCTGCCCGAGGGTGAGGCGTGACGATGGCGCCTCCGGCGACCGCGCTCGCCGCGGTCTTTCACGGACCAGGGGATCTGCGGTTGGAGGAGGTGGTGGTTCCTTCGCCCGGCCCCGGCGAGTTGCTGATCCGCATCACCGCATGCGGGCTCTGCACGGGCGAGATCATGGACTGGTACCTTGCCCGCAAGGCTCCGGTGCCCCTGGGCCACGAGCCGGTGGGCGTGGTGGTTGAAGCCGGACCCGGAGCGGCGTTTCGCCCGGGAGAGCGGGTCTTCGTGCACCATCACGCGCCCTGCATGTCCTGCCGGGCCTGCCGCCGCGGTGATCACGTACACTGTCCGGCCTGGGCGCCACGGCGTCTGATACCGGGCGGTCTGGCGACGCTGGCGCTGGCCCAGGCCCCGGCGGTTACCGCCGACACCCTGCGCCTGCCGCCGGAGCTATCCGACGATGCCGCCACCTTCGTCGAGCCACTTGCCACTGTTGTCAAGTCCATACGCCGCGCCAGGATCCGGGATGGCGACCGCATCCTCATGATAGGGATGGGCGTGATGGGTCTTCTGCACCTGCTGGCCCTGCGCGCGATGGCCGCGCCATCGGTTCTGATCGGCGCCGACCGGCTCCCGGCGCGCGCGGCGATCGCGGCCCGGTATGCCGACGTGGTGGCCGACACCTCACGACAGAGCTTGGGCGAGGTGGTGCGCGAGGCAACCGGCGGAGATGGCGCGGACGTAGCGATAATCGGCCCGGGCACGGTTGAGGCATTGGAGGCCGGCTGCGGCAGTCTTGCGGCCGGCGGGACCCTGGTGGTCTTCGCTCCTACGCCGCCGGAGGCGCGATGGCCGCTGCCGGTTCATGACCTCTACTTCAAGGAGATAACAATCACGCCGACCTATTCCGCGGGTCCGGAGGATACGCGCGAGGCGCTGCGCCTGCTCGCAGCCGGTCTGCAGGTTGAACCTCTCGTGACGCACCGCTTCCCGCTTTCGGAGGCAGGGGAGGGGTACCGCCTGCTGCGTGAGGCCGGAGCCGCCCTCAAGGTGGTGGTGCGGCCGTGAAGCCGCTTGTCGCGCGCTTCGATCCTGCGCGGTTCCGCTGGAAGGGGTTTCCCTCGGTTCCCTACAAGGCGACCGCCCGCGGGCCACTGGCATGGCGCGGGGTCGAGCGGTTTGTGCTGGTAGGCGAGAGGGACGAGCCCGCGGCCTTCCAACTGCGGTACTTCGAGATCGCTCCTGGCGGCTACTCGTCGCTGGAGCAGCACCGCCACGCGCACGCGGTGCTCGTCCTGCGCGGCCGTGGCAGAGTACGCATAGGCAACGCCGAGCACAGGGTTGGAGCCATGGACTTCATCTTCATACCTCCTGGGACACCCCACCAGTTCCGGGCAGGCAAGGAGCCCTTTGGGTTCCTCTGCCCGGTGGATGCGGTACGCGATCGGCCCAGGCCGGTGCGTACGTCTCTTCCGAAGGCGGCGGCTGCGAAGCGCGCCCCAAGACGCCTTGCACGGCCGGCCTCGCGCCGCTATGATTAGTAAGTACATTCGTCAACAATGCCCCCGGAGGCAGACATGACAGATCAGGCGAGCACTGAGCAGCCCGACCAGAGCCTGCAGAGCAGGGTGGAGCGGGTGCTGGATACCATCCGGCCCTACATCCAGGGCGACGGCGGCGACATCGAGCTGGTGGGTGTGGCCGACGGCATCGTGCAGGTACGCCTGGTAGGCGCGTGCGTGGGGTGCATGCACGCTATGATGACGTTGCAGTCAGGGATCGAGCGAATGGTGAAGCAGGAGATCCCAGAAATCCGTGGGGTGGAAGCGGTCCCCTTCTAGCCGGTCGATGGATTGCTCGGACGGGCCCCCCATGACACGCATGCGGGGGTCTTTTCTTGCGGCAACAGGTGAGGAACCATGACGACGCCCTGGACGCAGGTTCTGCGGAAGATAGACGACTGGCGGTGGGAGCTCCCGGTTAGCTACAAGCCGGGCATGCGCGTCCCCGGCCTGATCTATGCCGACGAGCGCATGCTGCGCGCCATGGCCGAGGAGCAGGCCATCGAGCAGGTTGCCAATGTGGCGACGCTGCCGGGCATCGTCGGGAGGTCGCTTGCGATGCCCGACATCCACTGGGGCTACGGGTTCCCGGTGGGAGGCGTGGCGGCGTTTGATCTCGAGGAAGGTATCATCTCACCCGGCGGGGTAGGTTACGACATAAACTGCCTCCCCGGAGACGCACGGGTGCTCCACGAGTTTGGCTATCAGCAGGCGATCGCGGCCTTTCGCGACCGCTGGCCCGACGAGCGGATCAAGTGCGTCAACCCACACACCGAGGTGAGGGACACAGAGATCCTGGCGTTCATCACCTCTCCCACACCGACGGCCAGGATGTTCAGGCTTTTGACCGAATCGGGTCGGGAGATTCGGGCCACCGCCGATCATCCGTTCCTGACGCCCGACGGCATGATTCCGGTGGGGGATCTCGCCCAGGGCCAGCATGTCTCGGTGTACCCGTTTGAAGGCGTTCCCTACGAGGCGCCCCCGAGTGACGTTCTGGTTACCGAAGAGGACGTTCGCCTATCCTACCCAGGGCACGCCAACGGGTTGACCCAGGTGCTCGGGGTCCTCCGCCGTAAGGGCCTCCTGCCGTTGAGGATGGATCACCCAGCGCTGCCTTATCTCATCAAGCTGATGGGGTTCACGCAGGGAGATGGCAGCCTGCAGCTTCGCAGCGGTGGAGGCTCCCTGCTCGCCTGCTATGCGAAGGTTGAAGATCTCGAGACCATCCGGCAGGATGTTGCGGCCGCAGGCTTCACGCCCTCGCGCATCTACCAACGTCATAGATCGCACGCCATCGAGACAGGGTATGGCCGCGTCGAGTTCGAGCACACGGAGTCGTGCATCCATGTGGGGTCAACGGCCCTCGCGATGCTTCTTCGCTGCCTGGGCACAACCGCAGGCGCGAAGGCGATCCAGGATTTCGATGTGCCGGCATGGCTCAATTGTGCGCCCCGCTGGATGAAACGTCTCTACCTGGCAGCGCTCTTCGGCGCTGAGCTCACCAGCCCCAGTACGGTGACAGGGCATCCCTACAACTTCACCGGACCGGTCCTTTCTATGAACAAGCGTGCGGGCGTTGTGGAAAGTGGACGGCGGTATCTTGAGGGGATTCGGACCCTGATGCTCGATTTCGGCGTGGAGAGCGCCTTGCTGGCTGAGCGCGAGGAACACGTGAGCCGGACGGGTGAAGCCTCGATCCGCCTCAGGCTGCAGATCTCCAGTCAGCCAGCGAACCTGGTCCGGTTCTGGAGCACCATCGGGTTCGAGTACAATCGCCGAAAGCAGTACCTGGCGTGTGTCGCTGCTCAATACCTGCGTCTCAAGATGGCGTATCCTGATTTCTGGACGTTCATTGAGTTGGCGACCCGGGGCCTGGGTGAGACAGGACAGGTCTGGGACAGAATCGTTCACAACGAGCAGGTTCCTTTTGATGGTCCGGTATATGACTTCACCGTCAAGGATGCGAACCACAATTTTATCGCAGACTCGTTCGTTGTTTCTAACTGCGGCGTCAGGCTGCTGCGGACCGACCTCACCGAGGACGAGGTCCGGCCTCATCTGGCCACCCTGGTTGACGCCCTGTACAACGCCGTTCCCTCGGGCGTTGGGGTCGGCGGTCGGGTAAAGGTCGGGATGGGAGAGATTGACGAGGTGCTCGCGAAGGGCGCCCGCTGGGCGGTAGCGCGCGGGTACGGCACGGCCGGTGATCTGGAGGTGACCGAGGCCGGTGGAGCCCTGGAGCAGGCCGATCCCGCATCGGTCAGCGGCGAGGCCAAGCAGCGCGGCCGCGGGCAGGTAGGCACGCTCGGTTCGGGGAACCACTTCCTGGAGATTCAGGTAGTGGATCAGGTATTCGATGCGTCCGCCGCATCGGTCCTGGGGATTGGGGAGCCCGGCCAGATTGTCGTGTTTGTCCACACTGGGTCGCGGGGGCTGGGACACCAGGTTTGCACCGACTACCTGCGCGTCTGCGAGCGCGCCTCGAGCCGTCACGGTATCCACCTGGTGGACCGGCAGCTTGCATGCGTGCCGCTGCGGTCTCCAGAGGGAGAGCGGTACTTCGGCGCGATGAGCGGGGCGGCCAACTTCGCGTGGGCCAACCGGCAGCTCATCACGCACTGGGTGCGCGAGGCATTTGAGCGGGTGCTGGGTCAGTCGTGGGAACGCCTGGGCCTTCGCTTGGTCTATGACGTGGCCCACAACATTGGGAAGATCGAGACACACGAGGTGGACGGTGGGCAGCGCCGCGTCTGCGTGCACCGCAAGGGCGCCACGCGCGCCTTTCCGGCCGGACATCCCGAGGTCCCTGCCCGATACCGCGGGGTCGGCCAGCCGGTGTTCATCCCCGGCGACATGGGGCGGTACTCGTTCGTGGCCATCGGGGCCGAAGGCGCGATGCGCGAGACCTTCGGTTCCACCTGCCACGGTGCCGGACGTTTGCTCGGCCGCAAGGCCGCGGTTCGCCACCTCGCAGGGCGGGACGTCAGCGACGAGCTGCGCAGGGCAGGCATCATCGTCCGCTCCCGGGACCGGAGCCTGCTGGCCGAGGAAGCACCGGAGGCATACAAGGACGTTGCCGACGTCGTGGCCATCTGCCATGCCGCGGGGTTGAGCCACCGGGTCGCTCGGATGCGCCCGATCGGCGTGGTGAAGGGGTAGCTCGGGACAGGAGGAGCATGGTGCAGACGCTTGCCACCGAGGAGCAGCGGCTTGTCCACCGGACGATAAGGGAGCTCGCGCGGGAGGAGCTGCGGCCGCACGCAGCGATCTGGGACCGCGAGGGGCGTTTCCCCGTTGAACTTGTTCCCCGGCTGGCCGGCCTGGGGCTGCTGGGCATGACCGTACCCGTTGACCACGGCGGGTCCGGTCTGGATGCGGTGACCATTGCAACCACCATCGAAGCGCTGGCCTGGGGCGATGGGGGCGTCGCGCTGTCGGTCGCGGCGCACAACTCGCTGTGCACGGGGCACATCGCCGCGTTCGGCAACGAGGTCCAGCGCCGCAGGTTCCTGCCGCGCCTGGCCGGCGGGGAGGCGCTGGGTGCATGGTGCCTGACCGAGCCCAACGCCGGCAGCGACGCCGCGGCGATCAAGACACGCGCCGAGCGCCACGGCGATCGCTGGGTTATGAACGGCACCAAGGTCTTCGTTACCAACGGCAGCTTAGCCGGGGTCTACGTGGTCATGGCGGTGACCGCGCCCGGGGCTGGGAGGAAGGGGATCAGTGCCTTCGTGGTCGAGCGCGGCACCCCGGGGTTGGAGATCGGCCGCAAAGAGGACAAGCTCGGGGTCCGCAGCAGCGATACCTGCGAGGTTCACCTCGCGGACTGCGGGGTGCCGGACGAGCACCTCCTTGGGGAGGCCGGAGACGGCTACTCCCAGGTGATGCGCGTGCTGGAGCGGGGCCGCATCGGGATCGCAGCCATGGCGGTAGGCATCGGGAACGCCGCGCTTGACGCCAGCCTGGCGTACGCCCAGGAGCGCACCGCCTACGGCCGGCCGATCGCCGATCTGCAGGCAATCCAGTTCATGCTGGCCGACATGGCCACCGAACTGGACGCCGCCTGGCTGCTGACCGAGCACGCCGCGGAACTGGCCGACCGAGGCCAGCCGTTTCGCCGCCAGGCCTCGATGGCGAAGCTCTACGCCTCGGAGGCCGCGGCGCGGGCCGCCTCCCGCGCGGTGCAGATCCACGGCGGGTACGGGTTCACCAAGGACTATCCCGTGGAACGCTTTTACCGCGACGTGAAGCTGTGCGAGATCGGTGAGGGCACAAGCGAGGTCCAGCGGGCGATCATCTCCAAGTCTGTCCTTGCGGACTCCGGGCGGTAACAGGAGGTGCCTGGATTGATACGCGCCGAGGGACATCGGGTAATCCGGGCCCCGGTGCAGCGTGTCTGGCAGTTGCTGAGCCGGCTCGAATCACACCCGCGGTTCACCGGCATCTGGATGGCCGCGCACCTGATAGACCGGTCTCCTGCAGCCCCGCTGGTGGAGTTGCGTGGGTTCTTCGGGGGCCTGCCGGTCGCGTCGGTGCAGAGGTTCTCGCTGAAGCCCCCTGGCCGGATCGAGTTCAGGCAGGTGCGCGGGACGTTCCTGGAGCTGGCCGGAGCGTACATCATAAGGGACGCCGACGGCGAGACGGATCTTGTCGTGCAGTTGGCGGTGGACCCCGGCATCGCGCTTTTCTCCGAGGCGGCGGTGCGCCAGGTCCTGGCAGGCCACATCGAGGGCACGCTGGTTAGGATCAAGGCTTCGGCCGAGCGAGACTCGGTGCGCCCATCCCCCCGGCGCGGGCGGTCGCCTGCCGCCGGGGCGCCTGCGATGGTCGAAGAAGCCGGTGCCGGCATCATGCCTGAGGTCGAAGAGGAACCGGAGGGCGCCGTGGAGCCGCCGGCCGCACCAAGTGTGCCCGGTGCCGCGCCCGGTGCCGCGCCCGGTGCCGCGCGGCCTGCCGACGTCAGGGGACGGCGCCGCCGGCGGCGCCGTCCCAAGGCACGAGGCCAGCCCCCGCCTGCGCAGGGCACGTAGGAACGCGCTACACTCAAATCAAGGGAGGAACACGATGACCAGCCGCCAGAGCAGGCCCACACGAGAGCAGATCCTGGAGGCCCTTCGCGACGTGCAGGATCCCGAGCTTCACAGGAGCATCGTAGAGCTGAACATGGTTCGGGAGATTGCCGTGGAGGGCGGACGGGTGACCGTGGAGGTGCTGCTTACCATCAGCGGCTGTCCACTCAGGGAGACAATCGCCAAGGCGGTGACAGAGCGGATTCGGGCCGTGCCCGGAGTCAGCGATGTGGAGGTCCGGCTCGGGGTGATGGACCAAGAGCAGCGTCAGGCACTGGTGAGGCAGCTGCACGGCGGCGAACCCCCTGCCTCGCCGGACGGCGAGACGCCTCCCCCCAGAAAGCAGGGACTGCTCGCCGAAGGCTCGACCACGCGGGTGATCGCGATCGCCAGCGGAAAGGGCGGCGTGGGGAAGTCCACCGTCACCGTGAACCTGGCAGTGGCGATGGCGCTCGACGGCCGGCGCGTGGGCGTGATTGACGCCGACATCTACGGTTTCTCAATCCCTCGGATGCTGGGCGTCACCGGACAGCCGACCGCCATAGACCAGATGTTGATCCCGCTTGAAAGCGACGGCATCCGTGTAATGTCCATAGGGTTCCTGCTGCCCGATGATTCAGAGGCGGTGGTCTGGAGGGGCCCGATGCTGCACAGGGCCCTGGTCACGTTCATCTCCGATGTGCACTGGGGCGACGACCTGGAGTACCTGCTGATTGACCTGCCACCCGGGACCGGGGACGTTTCGCTTACGATCGCGCAGACGCTACCCCGCTCCAGCATGCTGATCGTGACCACCCCGCAGCCCGCAGCCGTGAGCGTGGCAAGGCGCGCCGCGAAGATGGCCGAACTGGTCAACATGGAGGTCATCGGCGTGGTTGAGAACATGTCGGGGTTCTCGCCGGCGCCCGGGGCGCCAACCGTTGACCTGTTCGGTAGGGGCGGCGGGCAGCGCCTGGCCGAGATCCTGGGTGTCCCGCTTCTGGGGGAGATCCCCATTGATTTGGCCCTGCGCGAGAGCGGTGACAGCGGGCTGCCGCTAGTTAGGACCCATCCGGACAGCCCTGCCTCGAAGGTGCTGCGTGAGGTGGCCCGGAGGGTTGTGGCGCGGCTTCCGGTTGCCACCCGATAAGGAGAGGGTCCCTTAAGGAGGAGAGGAATGGGGCGAAAGAGCCTTCCACCTACGACCTTGCTCTTTCCAACACCGGTTGTCTTAGTGACCTGTGTGGATGAAAAGGGAAAACCCAATATCATCACGCTGGCCTGGGCAGGAGTGGTCAATTCCGAGCCTCCCATGATCGGCATTTCCATCAGGCCGGAACGATATTCGCATGGTTGCATAAAAGGGATGAGGGAATTTGTGGTCAATCTTCCCTCGGAGGAGATGGTCAGAGGGGTTGATGCCTGCGGGGTGGTCTCGGGAAGAAAGACGGATAAATTTGATCTGACGGGATGGAAAGCCGTTCCAGCGGAGAAGGTGAAGGCGCCATTGATCGACGAATGCCCGGTTCAAATGGAGTGTAAAGTCAAACAGGTCATCTCCCTCGGAAGCCACGATCTCTTCCTCGGCGAGGTCGTTGCCCTCCATGTGAAGGAGGAAGTGCAGGAGGAAAGGGGCCGGATCGATATCCTAAAAGCCCTTCCACTGGCCTACTGTCCGGGCGCGCGGGAGTACTGGAGCCTCGGAAGACCCCTCGGCCATTATGGTTTTACCAAAGGCAGACCATGATCGTCGGGATTGACTACAGCGGACGGCTTCAGCGGGCGCAGATTGATCGTGACTGACCGCTGGCGGGCCCTGGTGCCGGCTGCGACCTCGGTGCTGCTTGTGGCGCTGCTGCTCGCGGCACCTTCCCGGGCCGCGCTCGCGCAGGGCACGGCTGCGGAGTGGCCGGCCCTGGTCCGGCGGTTCGAGCAGCAGGTCCAGCAGACCCCAGGAGATCCAAGCGCCCGGTTTACGCTCGCGATGCTCTACGCGCGCAATGGGCGAGTCCTGGACGGTTTCAAGCAGCTTCAGGAGGCCGATCAAGCGATCGGTTCTCCTGCCGGCCGTCCGGCGCTGGCGCGGCAGATCGTCACCGAGGCGGAGGGGCTGCTGATCCGGAACCGTCATGATCTGCTCGCCCGGTACCGGTTGGCTTTTGCACGCTACTTCCTGGGAGAGCATCCGGCTGCCGCGGCCGAGTTCGAGCGTATCGTCGTGCTCGATCCGCGGAACGACTGGGGCTACGGTTATCTTGGGCAGGGGTACGCCAACCTGGGGCAGTTAGACCGCGCGATCGCAACGTGGGAGAGGGGACTCGCGGTCAATCCCAGGAACGCGGCGCTCCACTACATGCTGGGCCTAAGCTATACCCGCAAAGGGGACAAGAAGAAAGCCGCCGCCCATCTGGCCGCGGCGTATCGCGACCGGACGCTCTACGACTACATCACGCGGAACCCCCAATGAGACCGCCGGTGAGTGCCGCGCGCGCCACGCTCTTCGCTCTTGCCGCGGCGACGCTCTGGCTCGGGACGGTCCCAGGGCTAGCCGCACCCTCTGCCGCAGCGCCGGCCGCCACGCCGGCACCGGCGTCATCCCCGCGGCTTCTGGTGACCGCGGACGAGTTGCACGCCGACGTCCCAGCCCGCGTGGTGACGGCCGCGGGTCGGGTGCGCATCACCGACGGCACCACGACGGCCACCGCAGCGCGGGCGACCCTATACCATGGGGAAGGGCGCGGGGTCCTGACCGGCCGGGCAAAGGTGGTCACCCCTCAGGGCGTGCTCGAGGGCGCCGAGATCACGGTCCACTACACCACATCGGCGATCACCCGCATCGTAGCGCGTGGGAAGGCCAGCCTGGATATCGAGAACAGTCTGGTCACTGCCGCCCAAGTGACCATAGTGCCGGAGACGGACACCGTCACCGCCTCGGGCGAGGTCACTTTCTTCACGCCGCCCGATCTGATTGCCACCGGCGCGAGGCTGGTCTACCGCCGCACGCGCGGGGAGGCAGTCCTGGAGGGCCGCGCCCGCGTGCAGAGCCGGGACGGATTCGTCCAGTGTGAGCGGATTGAGGCCTTTGGCCGCTGGGAGCGATTGAAAGCCACTGGGGGCGTGCACGCGGTCCTACGCGACATTGAGGTCCGAAGCGCGGCAGCGGAGGTCTTCATGGCGGAGCGCAAGGCCGTCTTCGGCGGCGAGGTGAAACTGACACAGGCGGGCCGCCTCCTGACGACCGAGAAGCTGACGGTCTGGTACGCGGCCGGACGATTCGTGGCGGAAGGCCAGACCAGGGCGCGGATAGAAACAACACCCTGACAGATACACCGGCGCCACACCGCGGCCCGGGTGGGGAGGTACCACCATGACCACAGCGCGCACCAAGAGACCGCAGCTTGATTCAATGTCGCTCGCGCACGGCAAGCGCGCGCGACTGTACCGCCTGCTGTACCAGTACGGACCCGGGCAGGGCACCATGCTCATTCTCCCTGTGGACCAGGGTCTCGAACACGGCCCGGTGGATTTCCTTCCCAACCCGCCGAGCGAGAACCCGGAGTTCCAGATACGACTGGCGATTGACGGCGGCTACTCCGCCATCGCATTCCACTACGGCATCGCCGCGCGCTACCTGGCTTCCAACGCCGGCAAGATCCCGCTCATACTCAAGATCAACGGCAGCACGAGCATTCCGCCTTCGGACCGGGCGTTCTCGGGGATGACCGCGCGGGTCGAGGACGCGGTCCGGCTCGATGCCGCCGCGGTCGGCTACACCCTCTACGTGGGTTCTCCCCGACAGGACGAGGACTTCGCTCAACTGGCCGAGGTGCGCGCGGAGTGCGACCGCTACGGAATGCCCCTGGTCGTCTGGTCGTATCCCAGAGGCGAGGCGATCGAGAAGAAGGGCGGTCGCGACAGTTTGTTCGCCGTGGACTACGCCGCGCGCGTGGCGACCGAGCTCGGCGCCGACGTTATCAAGCTCAACGTCCCGGTTTTCGATCAGAAGTCCAAGGAAGGCTCGCCCAAACCCTACAACGGCATAATTCTAGAGTACCGCGAGGCAGTGGAAAAGGTCGTGCGCAGCGCAGGGCAGGCGTTCGTGCTGTTCAGCGGCGGCGGCAAGATCGGCGATGCGGATCTGCTTGAGAAGGCAAGACTCGTGATGCAGGCCGGCGCCACCGGGCTCATCTTCGGCCGGAACATGTGGCAGCGTCCGATGGCCGAGGCGCTGCGCATCACCGCGGAGATCAAGCGCCTGATGCTGGAGGAGTAGGACCGATGCAGGCCGTTCACATCCACCAGCACGGAGGCCCGGAGGTTTTGGTCTACGAGGCGGCTCCGGATCCGGTACCCGGGCCGACCGACGTCCTCGTCGCCGTAAGGGCGGCCGCGCTTAACCACATTGACCTGTGGGTCAGGCGCGGTCTGCCCAGGCTGCGGCTGCGTTTTCCCCACATCCTGGGCGCCGACGTGGCCGGTGTGGTGGCAGGCATCGGCGATCGCGCCACCGGCGTGGCCGTCGGTGACGAGGTGATGATCTCGCCCGGGGTTTCGTGCGGGCAGTGTCCGGCCTGCATCTGTGGCCGCGACACGTTGTGCGACTCGTTCTCGATTCTGGGGGAGCACATCCCGGGCGGCTACGCCGAGTTCGTTGCCGTTCCCCGCGTGAACGTGCTGCCCAAGCCCTCCCACCTGAGCTTCGAGGAGGCCGCGGCCGTACCCCTGGTCTTCCTGACCGCCTGGAACATGCTTGTTACCAACGGGCGTATCAGGATGGGCGAGACTGTGCTGATCTGGGGTGCGGGCAGCGGTGTGGGCAGCGCCGGGGTGCAGATCGCGCGGCAGTTCGGGGCCCGGGTGATCGCCACCGCCGGCGCGGACTGGAAGCTGGACCGCGCCAGGGAGCTGGGCGCCCACGAGGTGGTCAACCACTCTGAGCAGGACGTCTACGAGGAAGTGCGCCGCCTGACCGACCGGCGGGGAGTGGATGTGGTGTTCGACCACGTGGGCAAGGCCACCTGGGAGATCAGTCTAAGGTCGCTGGCGCGCGGGGGCCGGCTGGTGACCTGCGGTGCCACGACGGGTGCCGACGGGACCACCGACATCCGGTACATCTTCGGCCGGCAACTGGCGATCCACGGGACCTGGGTGGGCACCAAGCGTGAGATGCTCGAGGTGATGCGGCTGGTCGAAACAGGGGGCGTGCGTCCGGTGGTGCATGCGGTGCTGCCGCTGGCGCAGGCCGCGGAAGCCCACCGCATGCTGGAGCGCCGCGAACAGTTCGGGAAGGTCGTGTTGGTGCCCTAGGGTTCTGGAGCCGCCGGTGGGGTGGTGGGTTCTTCCTCCCCGATCCACTCGGCGCCGCCGGTCCAGATCTCCTTCTTCCATATCGGGACGGTCTGCTTGAGGGCGTCAATGGCGAAACGGCCGGCCTCGAACGCCTCGCGGCGGTGTGGCGCGGCCACCGCGATGGCGACGCTGATCTCGCCGATTGCGAGCGTGCCCAGGCGGTGAACGATGGCGATGCGTGCACCCCAGCGTTCGGCCGCCTGCTGTGCGATGCGGGCCATCTCGGTCCGCGCGAGCGCCTCGTACGCCTCGTACTCCAGACGCTCGACGTCGCGGCCGCGCGAGTGGTCCCGGACCGTGCCGAGGAACAGCACGGCCGCGCCCGCGCCCGGGTGGCGCACCGAGTCGAGCACCGCTTCCACGCGGATGGGGTTCCTTACCAGTTCGATGAGAGAGCCGCCGCTGACCGGTGCCAGCAGCGCAACGCGGTCGCCGTCGGCCAGGGCGCTGTCCCCCGGCACTACCGTGTCGTTGATCGCCACTGTGGTCGGGCGCGGCATGCGGCTGAGTTTCGGATACTCGGCGGCGAGGATGGCCCAGACTCCGCCGGCCGTGGTGCCGTCCGGGACCGCAAGCTGAACGGTTGGGGTGCCCACGGCTTCCCTGTGGGCGGCGAATAGAGAGACGGTGATCTGCATGGGGTCGTCAGAACCGGTTCACGCGCATCGTAGCACGCGTCCCCCCGTGCCGCAAGGATGGTGCTGCGCGCAGATCCGCGATCCGTACGCTGCCCCCGGGGCCTACCACAAGGCCCAGCTGCACTGCCACAGCCGCCGCTCCGACGGCCAGTTCGAGCCCGCCGATCTGGCCCGCCGATACCGTGACGCCGGGTACAGTTTCATGTGCCTCACCGACCATGACCGAGTGACGCGCTGCGATGAGGTGAACGACGGTTCGTTCCTGGCTCTGCCGGGGGTCGAGGAGACGATAGTCCGCTGTGTGCCGCCGCTGGGACCGCACCTGGGCCGCCTGCTGGTTGACCAGGTGCTGGGTTCCGGGTCTGCCCAGGACCGCATCACGCGCACCCTGGCCTGCGGCGGAATACCGTGCCTGGAGCATCCGTCCTGGACCGGTAACCTGTGGACCGGCGCATGGGCGGCCGAGACGATGGCAGCTCTGCCCGGGCCTTTTCTGGTTGAGATCTGGAACCCACACTCGAATCCAGATGAGGACCTACGCCGTTGGGCCCGCGCCGCCTGGGCGCACGGCCCGGAGGGGCGCATCGGCGCGGTAGCCGGCGACGACTGCCACCTCCTGCCCCAGTTCGACCGCGGCTGGGTGATGGTGAAGGTGGAGACGATCACGGCCGACGCCCTGCGCGCCGCGCTGCTTTCCGGGGCATTCTACGCCAGCACAGGCGTGGAAGCCGATTTCGGCGTCGTGGGCGATGCGATTGAGGCGCGCAGCGCCGCCGACGAGGTGCACTTGTTCGATGCCGCGGGCGGCCAGCGCGCCGCGTTCCGTGGGGGCGAAGGCCGCTACACGCCTACTGGAGACGAAGGGTTCGTGCGGGTGGAGTGCCGGGCCGGGCCGGCACGGGCATGGAGCCAGGCATTCTGGGTGAGCGCGCAGCCGTGATTCTCGGCGTCTCGGTGCTCCTACGGCAGGAAGGCAGGCTTCTGTTCGAGGTTCAGAAGCCCGAGAGGTGGACACACACGCCCGGAGGAGGGGTCATCATCGGGATAGGCTGCGTCGGTGGACGCGTCGAGCCGGGTGAGTCCGCGGTCGAGGCGCTTCAGAGGGAGGCGCTGGAGGAGATCGGCTGTACTATCCTCCTGGACAGACCGGCAGAGCCCTTCTCCGTGGGTGCGGATGGCGCTGTGAGGCCTCGCCGGCCTGAGGAGGTTCCGGAGGGAGCGCTGTTCCTCTGGGAGGGATCCGGGCCCGGTTTCATCGAGGGCGGTCAGGTCGCGGTCTTCTCGGGGACACCTGCTGGCCCGCTTAACCTCGGTGACCTCCCCGCCGTCATCGGCATGAGCCATGAGACACTCCTGGAGTGCGGTCACCATCCCCTGACCATTGAGATCGTGCTTGCCCGCGGAGGGACGATCGAGGAGCGGCAGGCCGTCCCGCGGGTCGCGCGGCTGGCACCGGTGGACACGGCGGAAGTTGTGGTCGCGTTGCCTGATGAGTTCAGGCGCCGCGCGCTTCGCCGCTAACGTACACGTTGGTCGAGCATCTCAAGTAGGGCCGCGCTGATGCGCGCGGAGCCGCCCGGCGGTCCCATGCGCGCCCGCCCCACCGCGCCACGCCGCCCCCGCTCGTCCGGATCGCGGAGCAACCGCACTGCGGCTGCGGCCGCCTCATGCCAGTTGCGGGTGGGAATGAGGGCCTCGCCCAGGAGCCGGCGCTGCATCTGAAGGAAGGCGGGAGTAAACTGCGTGCCCGGGCCGGGGAATGCCACCACCGGCCTGCCCAGCCCTACGGCCTGCTCGTTGGCGGTCCCCGCCATCCCGATGACGACGCTGGCTCTTACCACCGCGTCTGCGAACGCGCTGGTGAGGACAAGGTGCGCGCCGCCGACGGTCACGCCGCCGACCGCCGCGCCGTCCTCGTGGGGTTCTTCCTGGGGGAGGTGGCGTAGAACATCCTCGACGGCGACGGTCGGCGCCACTGCCAGAAGGAATCGGACGCCCGGTTCCTCCGCAGCGATCGCCTGCGCGGCCTGCGCGAGTAGCGCGGCGTTTCCAGGCGCGTCGGCGCGGCTCCCCGGCAGCAGTGCCACCACCTGCGTGTCGGGGGACAGGCCGAACGTCTCACCCGCGCCCTCGACCAGGTCCATCATCACGTTGCCCAGCGCGACCGACTGCAGCCCCATCGCGGCCAGGGCTTCAGCCGTGTCGGGATCGCGCGCGAAGATCCGGCTGGCACGGCCGCGCATCACCCAGGTGGCCAGCGTGCCGAACTCGCAGATCCGCACCGAATCGGCGGTGGAAACGAACGCCACCTGGCGAGAGGCTCCCGAGGCCATCCACAGGCAGTAGGCGTCACCGACCGCCACGACAAGGTCGTGCCTGCCGCGCTGGGCCGCCAGCGTCCGCCTCTGCCCAAGCCACAGCCCGATCAGGCCGGCGGCCAGATCGGCGCCCAGCCCCCTCAGCCCGCTGCGCATCGAGAACCCGCCGCTGGGCATCGTCCGTCGGGGGTCCAGCAGCGGGACCTCGGGAGGATAGGCCCCTGTGCCGACCAGCGGATAGCCCGTCACGTCTGCGCCCGCAACCTGCAGGCGGCCGCCTATGGCCGCGGCGATCAGGTCCTCGCCGATGCCGTTGCTGATGAAGAGCACCCGCCGCGTCATCGCCGCCGCCGGCGCGCGTCGAAGACGCCCTCGTAGAACGACCGCCACAGCAGGTGGCTGAAGATTTCGCTGCACACGATGGTCAGCCCGGCACGCTCGGCGAGCCGTAGGATCGGGAGCAGCGCGACGGTCACGAGCCCGCTGCGGTAGACGAGCCACTTGAGCGGCAGCAGCACCGGCAGGATCTCCAGGAACGTCCCAAGGTGCCAGTTGCGGCCGTGCTTCTCCCAGAAGTAGACCGCGCCCTCCCCGGCCTGCCGAAGTTTCTCCCGGGCCTCCTCGAGCGTCTGGATATGGTAGTGGTACGCTACCGCCGTGTGCTCGTACCGCAGCGTGACCCCGTGACGCACCAGGCGAAACGCCAGCTCGATGTCCTCCCACCCATACCCCTGGAACCCTTCGTCGAATCCGCCGCCGTGCCT
Source organism: bacterium (assembly GCA_031082185.1). Lineage (NCBI taxonomy): Bacteria > bacterium. Next base: position 23,999 of record JAVHLI010000009.1, read on the forward strand.
GAACGCATCCGCGTTCACGGAGAAGTTGCGAGTGATCACGTGGTACGGCGACAGCCCTTCCCGCCTACGAATGGTGACGTCGGGCATCACGTTACAGGCCCTCATGTACATGGTGGTCAGGCTGTCGGGATGCTGGACCGATCGGCCCTGAACGCCCAGCGCGCCTCCGTTCGCGTGGTGCGCCAGGTGCGCAGAGACGAGCCCGGGTGTCGCCCAGATGTCGGCATCCAAGAACAGCAGCGCACGGCCTCGGGCCTCGGCGGCACCCAGGTTACGCGCGGCCGCGCGGCCGCGGTTCGCCTGGCGGAGAACGCGGATCGGCACAGATCCCAGGCTTTCTTCGAGGCCGTCCGTGGATCCATCGTTCGAACCGTCGTCCACGATTACTATCTCGAAACGGTCGGGATCGGCATCCTGAGCCTGCAGCGCCTCGATGGCCCTGTGGAGCACCCAGCCACCGTTGTAGGCCGGGATGACGACGCTGATCTCGGGCCCTGAACTCATCGACGTCCTCTAGCCTGCCCGAGCGCGAGCAGCGCTGCGAAGCCGAAGCCCATGTGGACCGACGCGACCGTCACATCGAAGAGCTGGTGTACGAGTATTGCCACGACAGCCGCAAGGCACGCTGCCCAGAGCCCGTCGGTGCGCGGGTCACCACGGGTGCACGCGATCCGGCGCCAGAGCCCGCCCAGTGCTGCGACGATGAAAGCCAGGAACGCCGCCAACCCGACGAGCCCTGTCTCAGCGGCGAAGTTGAGGTAGAGATTGTGCGCGGTCGTGGGATCCCCCACGATGTCTTCCGGCATATGCCGGGGCCAGGCGCGGTGGAACGTGCCGTAGCCCGTCCCCAGGACCGGATGCGCCCGGGCAATCCGCAGCGCCCCTTCCCACAGGGCCAGACGATCGAGGTTGAACGTCGCGCTGGGAACGGCCTCGATCCTCCGGACCAGCGAGACTCTCCCGGGGCCGATCGCGGCGGTCGCGAGAATCAGCGTGACGAGAAAAAGCACAAGTAGCCCGGCCCGCCTGCGCGGGGCAAGTATCACCATCACCGCCAGGGCCGCCAGGGCCGCCAGGGCCGCAATCCATGCTCCCCGCGACCAGGTGAGCTCCAGAGCAGTCAGCACGACGACGAGTCCTGCGGCGGCGAGGATCCGGACGGGTACCCCTTCCGCGACTGTCCAGATGCCCAGTACGAGGACAGCAGTCGCCGCAAGTGTCGTGCCGAGGGCAGTCGGGAGGAGGAGCGGTGTCGAGGCGCCGATCGGCCAGTAGGGAGCCGAGCGCAGGATTCCCCAGACCGCTGCTAGCAGCCCTCCGGCGGCCCAGGCCGCGACGAGATATCTGATGACCTCTTGTCGGGCCGCTGCAACCCGAGCGACAGAGTACACGCTGATCCACACTGTTAGGCCAAACAGAACCACAAGCCCGGCCGACCACAGCCGCCACTCCGACGCCAGACCTGAAGCAAGGAGGGCGACCATGAGCGCGACTAGGGGACGGTCGAACGCCGTCGGAATCCACGGACGCCGTCCTGAGGCGATGTCCAGGATCATGGCTGCCAGCAACACGGGCATCGCCCACGCGGTATACCCTGCTGGGTACAAGAACACCGCGAGGAGCACGCCGCCCAAGAAGAGCTGATCCAGTGCCCTGGGCGTCACGGTGCCCGCTCGCCAGCGCCCGGCGAGAACGCCGCTCCCAACCCCACGAGGGCGAAGAGCCCCACCGAGATGTGAATGCGCAGCACGGTGCCGTCCACCATCTGGTGCGCCAGCAGCGCGACCAGGGCGGCAAGCACCGTAGCGCTCAACCTGCGCTGCTCGCTGCCCGGCGGCCCCCTGGTGTGCCATCTGGCAACTGCCAGCACCCCTGCGGCCAGGAAGAAGAGAAGCGCCACCAGCCCCACAACGCCGGTCTCAGCAATGGCCTGCAGGAAGAGGTTGTGCGCGAGCGGCGCGTTTGGGACGGCCGCCGTACCTTGCCGGTATCTCTCGTACACGAACTGGAAGGTGGAGAGCCCTGTTCCCAGCAACGGGCGGTCCGCGACCATCCTTGGCACCAGACGCCAGATGGGGATGCGGCTGAACGGACCATCGGCGACGGTGATCTCTTGGATACGATCGGCGTGCCACTCCCAGCGCGGCCCCAGGGCTGGTATCGCTGCAACCATGACGAGCGCGGCCACGAGCAGGCCAGGCCACAGGAGGCGGCGCTCGGTCCGAGCGATCAACACCACCACGCCCATCGCGGCGGCCAGCCAAGCGCCTCGCGACCATGTCAGTGCCAGGCCCGCAGTTACCACGGACAGGCCCGCCAGGCAGAGCAGGCGCCGAAAGCGCGATCCGTCGAGCGAGAGGCCGAGCAGCAGAACTGCGGCGATCGCCAGGGTCGTGCCCAACTCGTTGGGGTTCATGTTGAACACCTGCGCCCGGGCGCCGGGTGCAGACCCAAGCCATGCGATACCGAGCGCGGCTGCGGCCACACCGCCCGCGGCCCAGGCGGCGATGAAGCGCCGGGCAAACGCCGCGTCCTGGCGGGCCGCGAGCACCACCGCGCGCAGCGTGACCGCCGCGCTAAGGCCGAACGCGACCGCTGACCACAGGGCGGTCCCGCGCCATTCCGACCAAAGCCCGGACAGGACCGCGGCGGCCACGAGGCCGAGAAGACTCGCGTCTGCCGGCGTACGGCGCCACGCCGGCTCGCCCGCCATGATCTCGCCTGCCGCAAGGACGAGCAAGAGCAGGAATCCACCTGATGCGAAGCCCACAGAGAAGACGAACGCCGTCAGCAGCAGGAGGGACTCGCGCCAGCGCCACGCTTCCACGCTACAGCCCCTCCGAGGCCCCACGGAACCGGTCCAGCATGGCCAGGTAGTGGCGGTTCAGGACCCCGCGCACGACCAGGAACGCCAGCGTTGATAGATTTCGACTGCGCAGCCACCGCGCCAAACGCAGGGCGGTCGCGGGCGAGACCAGGCCTGCCCCACCCAACAGGAAGTGCAGCGCACGCTGCGGCCGTGTGTCTTGGATCAACATCCGGGTCTCCGCGCCTGGGTGCTTTCTCAGAAGGTAGAGCGCCGTCCGCGCCCGTTCCTCCTCCTTGTCCAGGTGCCGGTCGAGCGACTCCAGCGTCGGCGGCCGCTGGACGTGGTACGCCAGTGCCGAAGGCGAGAATACCCTGGGGATCCCGCGGGCCTTGATGCGCAGACCAAGATCGAAATCCTCCCACCCGTAGACCCTGAACCCCTCATCGAACAACCCGGCATCTACAAGAACCTGCCGCGGCACAGATGCGTTGCCGGTGTCCAGGAACGCCGGCGAGATCCCGATGCGGGGCGTCCGCGCCGGGATCTCCGGCGATGGGATGACTATGACCGGCCCGCGGCCCACCACCGGGGAGGCGGCCGAGCGGTGGATCTCAAGGTGGCGCTGGAGGAAGTCGGGCACCACCAGGACGTCGCTGTCCACGAAAACCACGAGCGGCGCCCCAACGGCCCGGATCGCCGCGTTACGGGCCGCGCTCCTGCCCCGGTTGCGATCGAATCTGACACAGCGAACTCGGACCCGGCCGGAGGCGGCCTCGCTGATCACCCGGGGCGTGTCGTCGGTGGAGCCGTCGTCCACCACCACTATCTCGTAGGCGGCTGGCGCGAGCGTCTGCGCGGCCAGGCGCGCCAGGCACAGCCGGAGGAGCTGGGCGTCGTTGTAGACGGGCACTACGACGCTGAGGAGCGGGTTGGTAGAGGAGACCGTCATCGCAACCATTCTAGCGGTTTACGGCCCGAAGCCTGTCGAGCGAGCGGATGTAGTGCCAGTTGAGGAAGCCGCGAGCGGCCAGCAGCGCCGGCGTGTAGAAGCCTCGCGATGCCAGCCAGCGGGCGATCACGGGCGCCCGATCAGCAGTCAGAAATCCGGCTCCACTGAGGAGGAAATGCAGCGCCCGGTGGAAAGCGGTGTCCGAGATCAGGATGCGGGTAGACAACCCGGGATGCTTCTGCAGAAAGTGGAGCGCGGACCTGGCCCGTGCCTCTTCCCTGGCGAGATCCGGGCCGATGGGATCGAAAGTCGAGGGCGGCTGCACGTGGAATGCCACCATTCCACGCGAGAACCGGCGCGTCAACCCGAGGGCCCGCAGTCGCAGGCCGAGATCGAAGTCCTCCCACCCGTACCAGACGAACCCCTCGTCGAACAGTCCCGCGTCCAGCAACGCCTGGCGCGGCACAGAGGCGTTGGCCGTCGTTAGGAATGCTGCCGACATCAGGCCCGCAGGATTCCGCGCCGGCAGCACCGGTGTCGGGATCGTCGCGACCGGCCCGCGGCCGACCACCGGCCGGCCCGCTGCGTGGTGCAGGTCCAGGTGTTGCTGGAGGAAGTCCGGTCGCACCAGGACGTCGCTGTCGATGAACACCACGATGGGCGCGCGGGCCGCGCGGATCCCTTCGTTGCGGGCCACGGACCTCCCGCGGTTCCGCTCCAGGTGCACGCCGCGCACCCTAGCGAGCCCTGTTCCAGCCTCGGCTATGACCGCGGGCGTCTCGTCGGTCGAACCATCGTCGACAACGACGACCTCGTAGGCCTCTGCCGCCAGGGTCTGGGCGGTCAGGCAGGCCAGGGCGTGTCGGAGTACTGGCGCGTGGTTGAAGGTAGGCACCACTACGCTGAGGAGCGGGACTGTCGCCGGTTCGCCCACGTCGCGGTCCTGGCCCTGGACTGTCCTATGCGCTCGGCGCCGCCGGGACCGCGGCCGGCTCGGTCGGCGCCGCGTCTACCCACTGCAGCCGAAGTAGCCTGGCGTAGGTTCCATCCCGCGCCATCAGATCCTCGTGCCGGCCGTCTTCCACCACCGTGCCCTGGTCCAGTACGACTATCCGGTCCGCTCCCCGAACGGTTGAGAGCCGGTGCGCGATGATGAACGTGGTGCGCCCGCGGGTCGCCTGGATGAGCGCGTCCTGGATAAGGGTTTCGGACTCGCTGTCCAGCGCGGCGGTGGCCTCGTCGAAGATGAGCAGGCGTGGGTTGTTGAGCAGCGCGCGGGCTATCGCGATCCGCTGGCGCTGTCCGCCTGAGAGTTGGAGGCCGTCCTCGCCCAGCAGGGTCCGATACCCCTCGCCGAGCGACTCGATGAACTCGTGCGCATTGGCTGCCTCCGCCGCGGACACCACCTCATCAAACGGCGCGTCGGGCCGGGCGTACGCGATGTTATCGTAAACGGTGCCGCGGAACAGGACCGTCTCCTGCGGGACCAGCCCGATCTGCCGCCGCAAGGAGCGGACCGTAACGCGGCGCAGGTCCCAACCGTCAATCTCAATGCGTCCCTCCGTGGGATCGTAGAACCGGCCGATCAGGTTGACCAGCGTCGTCTTGCCCGCGCCGCTCAGTCCGATCAGCGCAACGCGCTCGCCGGGCGCTATCTCCAACGAGAGATCGCGGAGGGCCCACTGGCCTGGAGCATAGGCAAACGAGACGTTCTCGAAGCGGACGCGGCCGGCGATCGGCGGCAGCGCCACCGCGCCGGGGCTCTCCTGCAGGCTTGCCGGTTCGTCCAGCAGGGCGCGGATCCGGCCGAAGGCGCCCAGCGCCTGCCGCAGTCCGGCGTAGTGGCGGGTGAGGCCAACCGCCGGCTGGACGGCCAGCCCCACATATCCCAGGAACGCGACGAGGGTCCCGACAGTGAGCCGGTCTGAAGCCACGCGCTGCCCGCCCAGCCACAATACCAGGACCACGCCGAATGCGGTCAAGAAGCTGACGAGGGGCACCTGGAGCGCAACCATTCGTCCGATGCGGAGGTTTGCGCCGAAGGTCTGTTCGTTCTCATCGCGGAACCGCCGGATCTCCCTGTCCTCTCTCGAGAACGCGCGGATCACGCGCGCGCCGGAGAACGCCTCGCGTATGAGACCCGCCAGGCCTGCCACGTGCTCCTGCGCCCGCGTTGCCGTGCCCTGTATCTCCCTTCCGAAGCTCCGGGCGATCACGCCGACAAGCGGTATGACCGCGGCGATCGCGAGGGCGAGTTGCCAGTCGATCCACAGCAGCATGGCTACGATGCCGGTGAACATCAACGCGGCAGAGGCTGCGTCCACGGCCCCCATCAGCATCTCGGTCTGAACAACCTGCGTGTCCTGGAGGCTTCGGGAGATCGCGTCGCCGCTTTGCCAGACCGCGAACCGGTCGAGCGACCATCGCTGGATGCGCGCAAACAGGTCCTGGCGGAGATCGGCGACGATGCGGTGGGCGAGATAGTACATGAGGTAGATCTGGGCGAACAGTGCCAGGCTGTTGAGCGCGAACAGGAACAGGATGACGGCCGCGCCTCGGTTGAGGGTGGCAAACGCCCGCGTGGCAAGCACCTGGTCTATGAGCATGCCCGTGTACCTGGGGACCGCGAGATTGGCTCCGGTGGCCACGAGCATCGCTACCAGGGCGCCCACTAGATGGAGGCGGTAGGGGGCTATCCTGGCAGCCATCCGCCGGAGGTCGCTCACGCCCCGGCTCCGCCTCGTGCAACTGCCGCTCCGCCTACTGCAACCGCTGATCCGCCCGGCAGAATCGCGGCCAGGATTCGGCGCGAGGCGCCTGTCTCAACAGAGATCGCATCCAACGCCTCCGCGAGCTTGTGGCGCGCCGCCGGATCCCGTATCAATCTGGCACCCTCGTCGGCCACCTGTTCCGGTGTGACGTCACCCACGAGTTCCGGCATGATGAGCCGCTTGGCGCGCATGTTGGGCAGCGCCAGGTAGGGCCTACGGCTGATGTACCGCCGCACCAGGGCCAGCTTGAGCGGCAGCCCAAGGCGGGGTACCCGTGTGAGCCACTCGAGCACTCCCTCTATTGGGATCTGCGGGGCCAGGCTGAACGGCAGGACGACCAGGGTGGGAACCCGCATCAACGCCAGCTCCAGCGTGTTGGTGCCCGGAATGGTCAGCGCTAGATCGGCATTGCGGATGGACGACCGGTCTCCGTGCCTGATCTCGATACCGGCGGCATCAAGGCCGGCCTGATGTCGGGACAGCAGCGTCCGCCTGACTTGGGGCGACACGAACGGTGAGATCACCGCCAGCAACCGGGCCTCCGGCACGCGCGCGCGCAATGCCGCGGCCGTTTCTGTCCAGAAAGGGAAGACCGCGGAGAAGACGCTGTCACGGCTGCCGGCCAGAAACACCACCTTCGGGCGCGCATCGTCCGCGCCGTGTGCTTCCGCCGGTGCTCCATCCGCGAGCACCGCGTCCTGGAGCGGATCGCCGGCGACCTCGATCTTGTGATCGGGGACGCCGAGGCCGATCAGCCGCTCCCTTAGTGCTCGTGTAGGGACGAAGATCCGCTCGAACCCTCGATGCGCGCGCGAGATGTGGGCACGCTCGACGAAGGCAAAGGCACGGCCGCCCCACCGGCGGGCCAGCCGCCGTGAGAACCAGAAGTCGCCCCCGACGTGGAGAACCACCGGTGTTCCCGCGGGAGTCCACCCGGGGAGCCCGAGCGCAAGCAGCAGCGTCGCCCTGGGATTCATTATCCTGTCGAACACCCCAGCCGCCTCAGCGGCTGCCGACTCCTGCCCGCTCGCGAACTGGCAGGGCGGCAGGCAGAGCACAGTTTCGATGGACCACCCACCGGACGAGGCCAACCTGCGCGCCTCGGCGGCTACGGGCACAGCCCACCCTGCCACCTCGCCGGGGCTGTTGCCGACGATGATCAGGGTGGTGGTAGGTGGACGGTTCACCATCGCGCGCACGACACTTCATTATAATCTCCGCCGGCGGGCTCCGGCAATTTCACGAAGTGCACACGTGGCATCCCTATGGCACCGCGGGCGGCTCTTGGTCGCCAACTGGCCTGACGCAGGGAAGCCCTCCGGCGCGGCAGAATAACAAGCAGAATAACAATCGGATACACATACAATGAGGTGCGACGTGCGGTATGGTGTGATCGCTCTGCTTGCCGTGATCTTGATCTCCGCGGGGACCGCCGGCGCCCAGCCGGCCCCGGTGACCGTGGAGGCCGACAGCATTGTCTACGACTCGGCAGGCCAGGTTGTGATTGCACAGGGCAACGTTCGCATGACCGTCCGGCGGTACCGCCTGTTCGCCGATGGTGCCCGGTACGATCTCCGGACGCAGATCGTCGTGGCCACCGGGAACGTGCGCATGGTTGATGCTCGGGGCCAGGAACTGCGAGGTCACACCCTCACCTACAATGCCCGCACCGAGGAGGGCCGGTTCGAGCCCGTGGAGGGGATCGTGGATCGGGAGCGCAGGGTCTACGTGCGCGGCGACCGCCTGGATTTCACTCAGGACCGCCTCGTTTGCTTCGAGGGGTTCGTGACCAACTGTGATCCCAAACGACCCTTCTACCACATCACGGCGCGACGTATCGAGTTGATCCCCGACCGGGAGATCGTGGCCTATCACGCCACGCTGTACCTGCGCAACCGCCGGCTGCTGACGTTTCCACGCTATATCCTGTCGCTGCGGCCCGGGGTTGAGGGGACGGTCCTACCAGGCCTCGGATACAACAGCCTCGATGGCTTCTGGGCGGACTACAGGATTCCGGTGGGGATGGGATCAGGTCGCGGCCGTCTGTACCTCAAATACGGCACGATTACCGGGATTACGCCGCTGCTCACCCAGGCGTGGGAGGAGCGGGCCTACACCACGACCCTGCAGCTCGGTCGGGCGCAACTGGTCGACGACCGTGCGGCCTTCAGCGGCCTGCGCTACGACGTCGCTGAGATCGGTGCAACAACGAACCCGGCCCGAATCGGCTCGGCGCCGTTCTTATGGTCTCTGTCCGGCACGGCCGGATGGTACAGTGAACTGGCCTCGGGTGTGGCCACTTCGCGGCTTGACGGTGAGATTGCGTTGGAGACGGAGCGCCTCCGAGTCGCTCCCGGCCTGACCTTCGCCGCCCGCGGCGCGGCGCGCATCTCGGCGTACGGGACAGGCGCGACGCGGACGATCACGACCTTCGGCGCGGCGCTCACCCACCGTCTAGACCGCCACACTACGGCTTCGCTTCGGTACCTCTACGTCGCGGTGCAGGGAAGCACGCCGCTTAGCATTGACTTCGTAGATCCGGCCAGCACGGTCGGCCTGGGCGTTACCCGCACCGTGCCGGACCGCTTCCGGATCTCGGCTGGGGTAGCGTACAACACCGTAGTTCCCGAGACGAATCTGACCGGATCCTTTATGGTCATCGCGACCCCATCGCTGGAGGTTGGAGCTTCCGCGTCCTACAACCTCCGCCTGTCGGCCTTTGACGACATTGACTACACGGTGCGCTTCATCCGGGATTGCATAGATGTGGTGGCGCGCTACCGCCAGATCCGCAACGAGATCTCGATCGAGTTTGGGTTCGTGGGCATCACCGAGCGACGGGGCCTGGTTCCGCGCACTACACGGCCGGGCCCCGTGTTGCCGGAGGACGCGCCGCCGCGCCCAGGGGAGTTCTAGTCTATGAATCCAGGCATCAACACTGAGATCTTCCGCGAGTACGACATCCGCGGAGTGGTCGGCACAGACCTGACCCCGGAGATTGCCGAGCGGATCGCCCGGGCGTACGCGGCCGACCGCAACCTGTCCGGAAGCCCGGTGGTGCTGGGAGCGGACAACCGCACGCACTCGCCTGCGCTGGCAGCGGGTGTGGCTCGGGGCCTCAATGCCTCGGGGTGCGACGTTGCTGGGATCGGGACGGTCATCACGCCCACCTTCTACTTCGCGCGTGTACACTGGAGAATTGAGGGCGGGGTTATGGTAACTGCCAGCCACAACCCGTCCGAGTTCAACGGCTTCAAGCTGGCCGGCGGGTTCGGGACGCTGCACGGGGAGCAGATTCAGGCGGTCCGGCGGCGGGCGGAGACCGGGCCGTTCGCGGAGGGTACGGGCCGCATCGAGGCCCGCGAGATTGTTCCGGCGTACATGGAGATGCTGCGGGAGAAGATCCGGTTGGGCCCGCGGCGTCTGCGGGTGGCGCTCGATTGCGGAAACGGAACGGCCAGTCTGATCGCGCCCCAGGTGCTGGCCGCTTGGGGCGTCGAGGTTGTGCCGATCTACTGCGACTCCGACCCGAGCTTCCCCAATCACCACCCGGATCCCGTGGACCCGCACAACCTGACAGACCTGATCGCCCTGGTGCGCCGCGAGCGGTGCGACCTGGGGATCGGGGTGGACGGCGACGGCGACCGGATTGGGGTCGTGGACGATCAGGGCGAGATCCTCTGGGGCGACCTCCTGATGGTCCTCTACTGGCGCGAGATCCTACCGCGCTACCCCGGCGCCGATGTGATCGTCGAGGTGAAGTGCTCGCAGGTTCTAGTGGACGAGGTGACCCGCCTGGGCGGCAGGCCGTTCTTCTACCGCACGGGCCACTCGTTGATCAAAGCCAAGATGCGCGAGATCGGCGCGGTCTTCACCGGCGAGATGTCGGGGCACATGTTCTTCGCGGACGAGTATTACGGCTTCGACGACGCCCTCTACGCCGCCGGACGGTTGCTGCGGATCCTCTCTCACACCGATGCGCCGTTGTCGGCGCTGATGGCCGACGTGCCGCGCTACCCCGTTACGCCGGAGGTACGTGTAACGTGCTCCGACGCGCGTAAGTTCGATGTCGTGGCACGTGTGGCCGAGGCGTTCAAGCGCGACCACCAGGTGATTGACGTGGACGGCGCGCGTGTGCTGTTCGATGATGGATGGGGACTCGTACGGGCCAGCAACACCCAGCCGGTGCTGGTGTTGAGGGCGGAGGCGGCGACCCCTGCCGGACTAGAGCGGATCAAACAGACGATTGGGACCGCGCTGGCGCGCTTCCACGAAGTGGGGCCGGTGGAGTGGTGAGGCCTGTCTGGAATCACCTGTGACCTTCCTCTCCGCATGGTGCGGCCGATACCGGCACCTGCTCGTCGCCGCGGGTCTCGTGCACCTCTCGGTGGTGGTCGTGACCTCCATCGCGAGGTTACTGCCCGCCCAGGGAGTGGTGCTCCTCACCCTCTTGGGGTGCCCGCTCTACTTCGCGTGGGCTCTGGCGGACTACCGCAGTTTCCTCCTGGCCACCTTCGCCACAATAGCGGTGGTTCAGATGGAACCGGCGCCGTTCGATATGCTGGTGCCGGTGGCGCTGGCCGCCGGAGTGGCCGGGCGGCACATACAGGTCCGCCTTGATGCACGCTTCTGGACCCTGGCGGCATTCGTGGGTCTCTCGGTGGTGTCGGTGGCGCGGGCCGACGATCTCGCCACTGCGATCCGGTACGTCGCGATAACCGGATACCTGGCTTTGCTCTATCTCGCGGTTGCCGGGTTGCTACGACAGGATGCGCGTCAGGCAGTCATCGCCGGCATCGTCGTCGCAGCGCTGGCAACGACCGCGCTCACGCTCCTGGCCTTCTATGATGTGCCGGATCTGGCGCACCTGATCTACCATCGTGGCCCTCGCTGGCAGGGCACCTTCAAGGACCCGAACGTCTTTGGTGGATTCCTCGTTCTGCCTCTGGCATGGTCTTTGGATCGGGTGATGGCCGGAGGCCGGGCCGGGTGGGTGCTTGCCACGGCCGTCCTACTGCTTGGTCTTGTTATGAGCCTGTCGCGGGGAGCCGTCCTGGCAGGAGCCGTCACGCTGGGAATCATGGCGGTCCTCGCCCTGCGCAGGCGCGAGTACGCGCAGGTGCGGCGCGGCGCCTTCGCCCTTGCCCTCGGCCTGGCGGTAGTTGTGGGATTTGTCCTCGCACACGATCTCGGTTCCACTATCCTGCGGCGGGTCGGGCTGGAGGACTACGATAGCGTCAGGTTTGAAGTGCAGGAGCGAGCCGTCACTGGTCAGAGCGGTTCGTCGCGGGCGCTGGGCATGGGCCCGGGCCAGTTCGAGGTCGTGCACGCCTACGCCACCCACAGTTTGTACCTCAGGATTCTGGCCGAGAACGGGCTGCTCGCGTTTGTGCCCTTCGGGGCCTTCCTGGTCCTGCACCTCGTCAGGATCGGACCGGGAGGAGGCACGATCCTGGCTATCCTCGCCGGGCAACTGCTGAACGGGTTCGTGATAGACACGCTGCACTGGCGACATCTGTGGGTTCTGCTCGGACTGGCCGCCTGGAACGTCCGCCGCTGAGGGTCGCCTGTGCCCCGGGTCAGCGTCATCATCACCGCACGCAACGAGGAAGCCCTTATCGCCGAGGCCCTCGGCAGCGTGCTGGCGCAGTCCTACCGGGACTTCGAGGTCGTGGTGGTGGACGACGGATCGGACGACCGGACGACCGAAGTCGCCGAGGCCCTTAGCGACCCGAGAGTCCGCGTGATCCGGCAGCCCCGCATCGGCCGCGCCGCGGCGCTGAACCTGGCGGTCGCAGCGTCGTCAGGGGAGTTCCTCGCCCCTCAGGACGCCGACGACCTGTGGCTGCCGGAGCGCCTGAGCCGCCAGGTGGCGTTCTTGGACGCGCATCCGGAGATCGCGCTGGTGGGCGCCGGCGTGATGATTCGGGACGCGCGGGGGCGGGATCGTCTCTACCTGCGCCCTACGTCGGACCGTGCAATCCGCCTGGCGATGGGGTGGGGGAACCCGATAGTGCACACGGCCGCGCTGATCCGACGCCGGGCCATGGAAGTCGTCGGCCCCTACGCCGACACGCTCTTCGAGGACTATGAGCTGTTCATCCGCATCGCCGAGTCGCACCTGGTGGCCAATCTCCCCGGGGTGCTGGTGGTGGTGCGGAAGACGCGGCCGGGCAGCCGGTCCCGGGCAGTGGCGCGCGGTCTCGCCCAGCGCGAGAAGCTGAGGCTGCAGCGGCTGGCGATCGAACGGTTGCGCCTCCCCCCACGGGCGCGGTTGGGGCTGCTGCGCACCCTTGCTGCGACCGCACTGTTCTCCACCTTCGAGAAGATCGCCCGGCCCACTGGCCCGGCGCCATGAAGATCTCCCTGGTGCTCGCGACGGCGAACCGCACGGTCGAGCCGGAGCGGTTCCTGGCCTCCCTGGCGGCCCAGACCTGCCGCGACTTCGACCTAGTAGTGGTCGACCAGAACGCCGACGACCGGGTGGTGCGGCTTCTCGAACCCCACCGAGATCGTTTCCCCCTCGTTCACCTGCACAGCCCGCCGGGAGCCTCGCGGGCGAGGAACGCCGGGTTGCAGCAAGCCACAGGGGATATCGTGGGGTTCCCCGACGACGACTGCTGGTATCCTACTAACCTGCTCGAGGGAGTAGCGCGGTTCTTCGAGGCGCACCCTGAGTGGGATGGGTTGGTGGTCCGCTCGGTGGACGAGCGGGGCGCAGCCTCGATGATCAGGGGAGCGCCCGGCGAGGTGCGCGTGACCCGGCACAACGCCGGGTGGCTGGTGGTAACCTACGCGCTCTTCGTGCGCCGGCGATTCATCGAACAGGCGGGCGGGTTCGACCCGCACCTCGCGACTGGGGCCGGTACGCCCTGGGGGGCGGGGGAGGACACTGACTACGTCCTGCGGGGCATGGCTGCGGGGATGCGGGTGTTCTACACGTCGGCGCTCGCGGTATGTCACAGCCCGGCGGTGCGTGCCTACGACCGGCAGGCCAGGGCCCGGGCTCTCGCCTACGGTCGCGGGGCCGGCTATGTCATGCGCAAGCACCGCTTTCCGTTCTGGTATGCCTTGCGGCGCTCCTGGGCCGGCCCCGCAGCCCGGATGATGCTTGCGCTGCTGCGGTTTCGCACGGATGAGGCCGGCTACCACTGGGCCGAACTGAACGGCCGGGTGTGGGGCTGGGTGAGGGCAGGCGAAGTCCTCCGCGCAGCCACCGGCCCGGAGCAGGCGGCGCGATCGCCGGACGCCCGCCCCCGCGTCCTGCACGTGATCACCCTCTCGGATTGGGGCGGGGCCCAGGCGCACGTCCTTGCGCTGGCGCGGGGTTTCCGGCATCTCTACGATGTGACCGTGGCATGCGGGCCGGGCGGGCCGCTGGTGGCCCGCCTACAGAAGGAAGGCATTCGCACCGTGGAGATTCCGGGCTTGACCCGCAATCCCCGCCCGCTTGCCGACCTGGCAACCCTCGTGCGGCTCTCGCGCTGGATGCGCCGGGAGAGGTTCGCACTGGTGCACTGTCACAGCACCAAGGCGGGACTGTTGGGGAGGGTCGCGGCAAGGGCCGCCGGGATACCCGCGGTGCTGTTCACAGCCCACGGATGGCCGTTCGCCGGATCCTGGTGGCCCCCGATCATTCGCGCGCTTCTCGTTCTCGCAGAGAGGGCGGCCGCCCGGTTCACCACAACCATCATCTGTGTCTCGCACCACGACAGGGAGGCAGCGCTGCGGGCCGGGATAGGGCCGCCAGAGCGGCTGGTGGTGATCCCCAACGGCATCGCACCGGAGCCCTGGCTGGCGGATTCCGCGGCGGAAGAAGGCGGGAGGGGGACCGGCGAACCGTGTACGGCCGTGATGGTCGGCAGGTTCAAGGAGCCCAAGGACCCGGTCACGCTGGTGAACGCCTGGGCGCGCGTCGGTGCAGCTCACCGCCTCTTGCTGGTGGGAGACGGCCCCATGCGCCCGGAGGTTGAGGCGTTGGTCCGCAAGCAGGGGCTGGAAGGACGCGTCGCAGTGCTCGGGGCGCGTGACGATGTGCCCGTGTTGCTCCGCTCCTCGGACATCTTCGTGCTTTCAAGCCGCTGGGAGGGAATGCCGCTTGCCGTCATTGAAGCCATGATGGGCGGCCTGCCGGTAGTGGCCACAGATGTCGGCGGTGTCTCGGAGGCGGTGGTGAACGGAGAGACCGGGTTACTCGTCCCGCCTGGGAACGCCGACGCGCTCTCCGTGGCGCTGGATCGGTTGCTGACCGACCCCGCCCTTCGCCGCCGCATGGGAGAGGCAGGCAGGCGCCGGGCGCTTGAGCACTTCACCGAGGAGCGGATGCTGGCCGAGACCGCCGCCGTCTACGAGCGCGCGCTTTCCGTGCGGGCCCGCCCAATGCCCGGCCCGGCCTCATGGGCGCCATGAGGAGCCCGCGCGAGTTCCGGCAGCCGCTTCGGATTTCGGAGCGCAAGGTGCTCCTGGCGTTTCTGGATCTGGCCTTGTTGAACCTTGCGCTGCTCGTCACCCTGTCCGTACGACTCCACTTCCCGCTGGCGGCAAGCACGGTTGCCCAGCGGACGTTCTGGTTTGTCCTGCTCTCGGCAGCGTGGGTGTTCGCGGCTTCGGTGGCCGAGCTCTACGATCTGCGGCTTGCAGCCCGCCTGCCCGCAGGACCCATCCGCGCGGCGCTCGCCGTCGTGACGGCCGATGCGCTCTACCTGACTCTCCCCTATGTGACGCCGAACCTGTTGCCTTCGCGCCTGACGCTGCTGTGGTTCTTCGGTACCACCACGGTTTTCGTTGCCGCGTGGAGGGCGTTCTACGCGCTCGTCCTGGTCCAGCCGTCGTTCCGCCACCGGGTGGTGATCGCGGGTGCAGGCCGGGCGGGCCGGGAGGTACTGGCGGCAATGCGGGAGTACGGCCGCACCGAGTATGTGCCCGTGGGGTTCGTGGACAGCGACCCGGCGGTCCTGGGAGAGGAGGTGGACGGGCTGCCGGTGCTGGGCAACCACCGCGATCTCCCCGGTGTGCTGGAGCAGGCCCAGGTCTCCGAGGTGGTCGTGGCCTGTACCGGCAGCGCC
Source organism: bacterium (assembly GCA_031082185.1). NCBI lineage: Bacteria > bacterium. The sequence continues at coordinate 39,593 of JAVHLI010000009.1, forward strand.
GACGGCGACCTCCTGCGCTCCCTGGTGAAATGCCAGGAGCGCGGCGTCACGGTGACGCCGGTGCACCGGCTACTCGAAGATCTCACCGGACAGGTTCCAATCGAGCACGCCGATGGCAACCTGCACATAGCGCTGCCGCTGGATCGTCCTCCCCCTGCGCTCTACGATGCGTTCAAGCGCCTGGCCGATCTCCTCCTGGCCGCGGTTGGCCTGCTGGCGACGGCTGTGATGACACCCTTGGTGGCGGCTGCCCTTTGGCTCGAGGACCGGGGCCCGGTCTTTTACCGCCAGCGCAGGGTCGGCCGTGGAGGACGGGAGTTCGTGCTCCTGAAGTTCCGTACCATGGTCGCGGACGCGGAGTCCAACGGCGTGCAGTGGGCCGGTGTCAACGACCCCCGCGTAACAAGGGTCGGCCGGGCGTTGCGGCGGTTCCACCTCGATGAGCTGCCCCAGGCCGTCAACGTCCTGCGCGGCGAGATGAGCGTGGTAGGTCCTCGACCCGAGCGGCCCGAGATCGTAACCGAGCTGGAGGCGCTGATTCCCTTCTACCGGACGCGTCTCAGTGTCCAGCCGGGCGTGGCCGGATGGGCCCAGGTCAACTTCGGGTACGCCGACTCAGTCGAGGATGCGATGGTGAAGCTCCGCTACGATCTGTTCTACATCAAGCATCGCTCGGTGCTGCTCGATGCGCAGATCATCATCCGCACCGTCGGTCACGTGTTCCGGCACGGGGGGAGATGAGGGGGGAGATGCCCTCGATGGCGCGAAGTAGCCTACGACCATGAAAGCCATCATCCCCGTTGCCGGAGTCGGCCGCCGCCTGAGGCCGCATACCCATACCCAACCCAAGGCGCTCATGCACGTGGCCGGCCGCCCGATTCTTGGGCACATTCTCGACGAGCTGGTCGCGGCGGGCGTGGACGAGGCGGTGCTGGTCGTAGGGCACCTGCGGGAGAAGATTGAAGAGTTCGTCCGCGGCCGCTACAAGATCCCGGTCCATTTCGTGGAACAGAAGGAGGCGCTGGGCAACGGGCACGCGATCTATGTGGCGCGGGAGCATCTGAACGGCGAGGGTGTCCTGATCATCATGGGCGACACCATTATCAAGGCCGACCTTCCGCGGGTGCTTGCGCTTGAGGAGTCCGCCATAGGGGTTCGCCAGGTGGCCGACGCCCGCCGCTTCGGGGTCGTGGAGGTGTCCGACGGCCACGTGCGTCGCCTGGTCGAGAAACCCGAGGTTCCGCAGAGCAACCTGGCCATCGTGGGCGTCTACCTGATCCGGAACCCCCTCCTGCTTGCCGGGTGCCTTGAGCGGCTCATCAACGAGGGGCGGCAGGTGCGGGGCGAGTACTGGCTGGCCGATGCGCTGCAGATGATGGTCGAGGCCGGCGAGCGGATGCGGACCTTTCACATTACCGGCTGGTTTGACTGCGGGACGTCCGAGGCGTTGCTGGAGGCGAACCGCGAGCTGCTTTCGGCCGAGCAACTGCCCGCGTACGTACCCGATGGATCGGTGGTCATACAGCCGTCCTACGTGGATCCCTCGGCCGTGGTTGAGGGGTCGGTGATCGGCCCGTACGCCTCGGTGGCAGAGGGCGCGCGCGTCTCTCATTCGGTTATCAAGGACAGCATCGTTAATGCCGCCGCAACGCTGGACGGCGTGCTGTTGGAACACTCCATTATCGGCGAGCACGCCTCGGTGACAGGCCGGCCGGCCCGGATCAACCTGGGTGATTCGTCCGAGGTCGAACTCGGATAGATGCCTCGCTGCCTGGTCACCGCCGCGGTTTTCTTCACTCGACAACACATATCCTGAGGAGGTGGTGTGCGTGGACCTCAAGGCCTACATACGAGACGTGCCCGGCTTTCCTATAGAGGGCGTGATCTTCAGGGACATCACCCCCCTGCTGCGCTCGCCGGAGGCGTTCTTGCACGCGCTGGACGCTCTTGAGGCCTACTGCCGGCCCAAACAACCGGACGTAATCGTGGCAATCGAGGCGCGCGGCTACATCCTGGCCGCGCCGCTGGCGCTTCGGCTGGGCGCGGCGTTCGTGCCGGCACGCAAGCCAGGCAAGCTGCCGTGGAAGACCATCCGCGAGGAGTACCAGCTCGAGTATGGGGTGGCGGCGCTCGAGATGCACGAGGACGCCATCGCCCCTGGACAGCGGGTGGTGATTGTGGACGACGTGATCGCGACCGGAGGCACCCTGAACGCCACCCGCCGGCTGGTCGAACGCCTGGGCGGCACGGTGGTGGGGATGGCCTGCCTGGTGGAGCTCACGTTCCTGAACGGCCGAAGCGCGCTGGAGGGGGCGGAGTTGTTTTCGGTGCTTTCCTACTAGGGTGCCTTGGGGAGGGTGGTCATGTCGCAGGACATAGTGCTTGTGCCGATCCCGGCCACGCTGCACCGGCGCATCGAGACCGCGCTTGAGCAGCTCGGGCACGCCTCGGTTGAGGCGTTCGTGGTGCACGCCGTTCGGTCCGCGCTCGCCCCGCACGAGGCAGTACACAAGCCTACCCCGGGTGACGAAGCCGCGATCATCGAGCGGCTCCGACGCCTTGGGTACATTGACTAGGAGAGCGACAGGATGATTGCGCCCCACGGCGGTCGGCTCGTGAATCAGGTGCTCGAAGGTAGCGCGAGGGAGAAGTGGCTGGCCCTGGCCGAAAGCCTCCCCGTCATTCAGATCGGCCTGGACGTGGCGTACGAGGTGGAGAACCTCGCGACCGGTGTCTTCAGTCCCCTTGAGGGGTTCATGACTCGAGCAGACCTTGAGCATGTTCTGCACCGGAAGCGTCTCGCCAGTGATCTCCCCTGGACGGTTCCGGTCGTGCTGGACGTGAGCCGTGACGACGTGTCCGGCATCGGGCCGGGTGACCCTGTGGTGCTGGCTTGGCGCGATCGGAGGGTTGCGATTCTGCACGTTGCCGAGGTCTTCCCACTCGACCGCGAGGAGCTCGCCGGGGCGAGCTATGGCACGCTCGACGAGCGGCATCCCGGGGTGCAGAGGGTTGCGGGCATGCGCGAACTCCTCCTCGGGGGGCGTGTTGAGCTGCTGGATAGCGCCGCCGACCTGTTTGCCGCCTACCGGCTCTCGCCGGCGGAGACACGGGTGCTGTTCCGCATGCGCGGCTGGCGGACGGTCGTGGGGTTCCAGACGCGCAACGTGCCGCACATCGGGCACGAGTACGTACAGAAAACGGCACTGACCTTTGCCGACGGTCTGTTTATCAACCCGGTCATCGGACGCAAGAAGCCTGGCGACTTCAAGGACGAGGTAATCCTGGAGACGTATGCGGTGCTGATGCGGAACTATTTCCTGCGCGACCGCGCTGTGCTTGGGATTCTCCGGACGGAGATGCGGTACGCGGGGCCGCGCGAGGCGGTCTTCCACGCGATCGTGAGGAAGAACTTCGGGTGCACGCACTTCATCGTGGGCCGCGACCACGCCGGGGTCGGGAGCTTCTATGGTCCGTATGACGCCCACGCGATCTTCGAGGAGTTTCCCGACCTGGGGATCGTTCCGCTGTTCTTTACGGCGTTCTTCTACTGCAAGCGGTGCGAGAGCGTGGCCAACGAGAAGACGTGCCCGCATGGGACCGAGCACCAGGTGCAATTCAGCGGATCACTGCTGCGCGCGGCGCTGGAGGGAAAGGACCCCGAGGTCGCCCGCCTGATCCGCCCGGAAGTGGCAGAGGCAATCGCGCGCTATCCCGATCCCCTTGTCGGGACGGAAGAGATCACCGGGCCTGCGCGCTGAGGTTGACTGATGGTGCCGAGGAAGCTGTTGATCGTCGGGCTGGACTGCGCCGCGCCGCGGCTTGTTTTCGAAGAGTTCCTCAACGATCTCCCAAACCTGCGCGCGCTGATGGGTTCGGGAATCCACGGGGTGCTCCGGAGCTGCGATCCCCCAATCACGATTCCCGCGTGGACGGTGATGGCGACCGGGAAGACCCCGGGTGAACTGGGCATGTACGGGTTCCGGCACCGGCGGGGGGCCTCATATTCAGACGGCTGGATAGTCAGTTCGCACACCGTGGCTGAGGCGACATACGCCGACCTCCTCGGCCGCGCGGGCAAGAACGTGTGTCTGGTGGGCATACCTCCCGGCTATCCTCCCCGGCCGGTCAATGGATGCTCGGTCGCGTGCTTTCTCACGCCCGGGCCGGACAGCCCCAGCACCTACCCTTCCGGGCTCAAGGAGGAACTGCGCGCGGTGGCGCCGCGCTACGAGTACGACGTTGAGTTCCGAACCGAGGATCGAGAGACGCTGCTGGCCGCGCTTTTCGACATGACCGACCAGCACTTCCGGGCGATCGAGCACCTGCTCGTCACCAAGCCCTGGGACCTGTTCCAGTTCGTGGAGATCGGCGTGGACCGGCTGCACCACGCGTTCTGGAAGTTCTGGGACCGGGCCCACCCCAAGTACGAGCCCGGGAACAGGTATGAGGGCGCGATGCGGGCCTACTACCGGTTTGTGGATGAATGGCTCGGCCGGCTGCTGGAAGTGCTTCCGGCGAACACGGATGTGCTCGTGGTATCCGACCACGGCGCCAAGGGCATGCGCGGCGCCTTGTGCGTCAACCAGTGGCTGATCGAGCAGGGATACCTAACACTGGCGCGGCAGCCCGAGGCGATCGTGCCGATCGAGAACGCGGCGGTTGACTGGTCCCGGACGGTAGCGTGGGGATGGGGTGGGTACTACGCCCGGATCTTCCTGAACGTCGGGGGGCGTGAAGCTCAGGGTATCGTCCCCAGTTCCGACTACTCGAGGGTCAGGGCCGAGCTGGCCGAGCGGCTGCGCGCGATCCGTGATCCCAACGGGCGCATCATGGACACCCGGGTGTTCACCCCCGAAGAGCTCTATCCGTCGTGTCTGGGCGACCCACCTGATCTGATGGTCTACTTTGACGATCTCTACTGGCGCTCGGCCGGCACGATCGGCCACCCATCGCTGTACCTGGACGAGAACGACACCGGACCCGACGACGCGGTGCACGCGCACGAAGGTCTCTACATCTGGCACAGGCCCGGGACAGTGGGGAGCCGGCTGGCGGATGCGACGATCTACGACGTTGCCCCTGCGGTGCTGCGGGTCCTCGGGCTCGACGGCGAGGCAGGCGGGCGGGGAAAGGGGTTGGAGATCGAGTGAGTCACCAGGGGTGCGTGGTGTGGTTGACCGGACTACCCGGCTCCGGCAAGACGACGATCGCCAGGGCACTGGAAACCGAACTGCGGACCGAAGGGGTACCGGTTGAGGTTCTGGATGGCGACGAGATCCGTGCGGCGCTCAGTCCCGAGTTGGGTTTCAGCCCGGCCGACCGCGAGCTGCACAATCGCAGGGTGATCTTTCTGGCGAAGCTGTTGAGCCGCAACGGCGTGGTGGCCGTCGTTTCTCTGATCTCACCCTACCGCGCGGTGCGCGACGCCGCGCGTGAGGAGCTGGGCCGCTTCGTCGAGGTATGGGTGAAGTGCTCGATCGAGGAGTGCATCCGGCGGGATCCCAAGGGCCACTACCGGCGCGCGCTGAGCGGGCAGAACGCGCAGATGACCGGTGTGCAGGCGCCGTATGAGCCGCCGGAACGCGCCGAGTTGGTCGCGGACACCGAACAGTGGTCCGTAGAGCGCTGTGTCGCCGAGATCCGCAGCGTGGTGGCCGCCTGCGGCTACCTCCCGCCGCAAGGGCTGGCGCCGCGAGGGTTGGCGTAATGACCGCTGCCGGGGTGGTGGCCTATCTTCGCTACCGCGACCTGCTGTTCAGCCTCGTGGTGACCGAGCTCAAGGTCAAGTACCGGGGATCAACGCTCGGGTTCTTGTGGTCGTTGCTGAATCCGCTGGCGCTGATCCTCATCTATTCGGTGGCGTTCAGATACATCATCAGGATCCAGATCGAGCGCTTCACGGTCTTCCTGATCGCCGGGCTTCTGCCGTGGGGCTTCTTTGCCAGTTCGGCGACGGCCTCCACGATCTCTCTCATGGTCAATGCCGGACTGCTCAAGAAGGTCCACTTCCCACGCGAGATACTCCCCGCTGCCACCGTGCTCTTCAACCTCATCCAGACGTTGCTCGCCCTGGCAGTCTTCCTACCGTCGCTGTTCGTGCTGCGGGGGTCTGTCCCCTGGACGCTTGTGTTCTACCCGGTTGTGCTTGCGATACAGGCGGTGTTCGTCCTCGGCGTGGCGCTGGGGCTGTCGGCGCTGACAGTGTCCTTTCGCGATCTCCGCCACCTGACCGAGGTGGGGCTGACGATGCTCTTCTGGCTGACGCCAATCGTCTACCGCATCTCGATGGTACCCGCCGGAATGCAGGCGGCCTTCAGACTGAATCCAATGACCTCTTTCGTTTCGGTCTATCAGGACATCGCCTACTGGGGACGCCCCCCCAGCGCCGGTGACTTCCTGGTGCTGACCGGCTGGGCCGTGGGCGCGCTTCTGGCCGGTTGGGCGATCTTCCGGCGCCGGGCTCCGTACCTGGCGGAGGACCTCTGAGATGACTCCGGCGATCGAGGTGCGCAACCTCTGGAAGCGCTTCGTGCTGCGCCACAATCGCGCTGAGACGCTCAAGTCGCGCATCATGGGCGTCTTCGACTCCCGCCTTCGCGAGCGCCGCGAGACCTTCTGGGCGCTGCAGGACGTGACGCTCAGCGTGCAGCCGGGGGAGACCCTTGGCCTGATCGGGCCGAACGGGTCGGGGAAGAGCACGCTGCTCCGGCTGATAGCCCGCACGTACTATCCGACCCGCGGCAGCGTCACGGTTCGCGGCCGCGTCTCCCCGATGCTGGAAATCGGGGTCGGGTTCCACCAGGAGCTGACCGGACAGGAGAACATCTACCTCAACGGATCTCTGTTGGGCCTCTCGCGCCGCGAGACCGAGCGGCTCTACCCGGCGATCGTGGAGTTCTCCGAGCTTGAGGACTTCATTGACGTCCCGGTCAAGAACTACTCGAGCGGGATGCACGCACGCCTTGGATTCTCGATCGCCGCCCACCTTGACCCGGATGTCCTCCTGATAGACGAGGCGCTCAGCGTCGGCGACGAAGGGTTTCAGCGCAAGTGCCAGGAACGGATGCAGGAGTTCCGTGCCCGGGGATTGACCATCATGTTCGTCTCGCACAACCTGCGCACGGTCGCCTCGCTCTGTGATCGGGTCTGCCTGCTGGTTCACGGAAAGGTGGAGGCGTTGGGACCGGTTGACGCCGTCGTGTCCCGCTACCAGGAACTGACCGCTTCTATGACGTCGGGGGACGGGCGGATGCTGGGGCCGGAGCTGCCGTCACGCTCTGGAGAGGTTCTGTGAAGGCACTCGTCCTGGCCGGCGGTACGGGCACGCGGCTGCGCCCGCTGACCTACACGATGGCCAAGCAGCTTGTGCCGGTGGCCAACAGGCCGGTCCTGCACTACGTGATGGCGCACCTGTGCGACGCCGGCCTGGAGCAGGTCGGCGTCGTCATCTCCCCGGAGACCGGAGGGCAGATCAGGGCGGCGTTGGAGGCCAATCCGTGGCGGCTGCAATTCACGTTCATTGTGCAGCCGCAGCCGCTGGGACTGGCGCACGCCATCAAGGTGGCGCGCGGTTTCCTGGGCGACGACCCGTTCGTGATGTACCTGGGCGACAACCTCATCGGACAGGGAATCCACGACTTTGCGCGCTCGCTGGTCGAGGAGGACGCGGACGCCGCGATTATGCTCAAGGAGGTCGCCGACCCGAGGCTGTTCGGAGTCGCCGAGGTGGACGGCGCCGGCCGCGTGCTCCGCCTGGTTGAGAAGCCCGCGGATCCACCCAGCCGCCTTGCACTCGTAGGCGTGTACCTCTTCTCGCCGGCCATTCACCAGGCGATCGAGACACTCCAGCCGTCGCGGCGGGGCGAGCTGGAGATCACCGATGCGATCCAGCGCCTGCTGGAGCAGGGACGGCGCGTGCACAGCACTGTTCTGCAGGGCTGGTGGCTGGACACCGGCAAGAAGGACGATCTGCTCGAAGCCAACCGCGTGGTCCTGGACGAGTGGATCGAGCGTGATCTGCGCGGCGAGATTGATCCCGACAGCCGGGTGGATGGCCGCGTTTCGCTGAGTGCCGGCGCCCGCCTGGTCGGCTCGACAGTCCGGGGTCCGGCTGTGATCGGGGAGGGCACTGTGATCGAGCGGTCGTTCGTAGGTCCTTACTCCAGCATCGGCTCTGGGTGCCTGGTCCAGGACTCAATGGTCGAGCACCTGGTGCTGATGGATGGCGTGCGCGTGCTCGGGGTACCGCGGCTGGAGGACAGCATCCTCGGCAAGAACGCCGTCGTGCGCAGGGCTGCGGGAAACCACGGCGCCTGCCGCCTCATCGTCGGAGAGGACTCCGAGATCGAGCTTTGAGGCCGCAGCCGGCCTAAGGCAGTTCTTCCCAGGCCGCCACCCAGGCTACGACCGGATCCCCATCAGCCACGAGTAACCCTGGCGTGCCCAGCACCGCCGGGTCGTACCGGATGACCACCGTGGCGGCGGTGTTGCGGAACGCCAGGTCGTTGTCGTTGCCCAGCACCGCGCCGACGACGTCCACGCTCGCGCCCTGGCCGATGTCAATGAGGCGGTTGGCGTACACCAGTCCGTGCACCCGCAGCCGCGCGTCCTGTGTGACCACCAGCGCGCCGTTGCCCAGCACGATGATGCCCGGCAGGGTCCGGGTGGGCGAGGAGTGGGTGACCTCGAGCACGGCTCCCTGGCTGATGTGCACGGTGCTCTCGGCCACCAGCGCGCCGTCGGCGATGTGCAGCCGCTCGCCTTCCAGCAGCGACACACCCCCGGTGACGTATATCATCCCTGCCATCCGGGATGGCGCCAGTCCGGTCTTGATGTAGCCCTGCAGGTACTCGAACTCGCGTTCCGAGTACAGGCTGTCGCGCTTGCGCTCGAGGCTCCCGTCACCCACGTACCTGCCCGCGGCCTCGTTTAGGCCGGCGTTGCGTGTGTTGGCCTCGGCCTGCGAGCGGTAGTAGGTGCGATCCACCGCCGGCAGGGCGGGCAGCGCCTCCGCCCGCAGCACGACCCCATCTATGTAGACTCCCATGACACGGAGTTGCAGGACATCCACAGTCTGGCGCTCCTGGCCCAGGGTCAGGTCGGCCCCGCGCGCCAGCAGTAGCCGCACGGGTCCGGGACGGGGCAGCCGGGTGGCGCTGCCGGCACCTTCAGGGGCGTCCACAGGGCCGGGCGCGGCGTCGAACGACAAGTCTGGATTGTTGATGGAGACGTCGGTGGTGATGAACCAGATGCTCCTCCCAGCGGCGACATGGATCCATGGCCGGTCCCCGATGCCGGCGCCATAAGGGAGAATCACGGCGGCCGCCGGAGGCTGCTCAAAGCGGACGACGCTTGCTCCGTGCAACCCTGCCAGCAGGGCAGGCGAGGCCAGGTAGACCCGCGCCCGCAGACGCCGCGTCGTCCCGGCGACCTCACCGGCGCTGGTGATCAAGATCGCGCCGCCTGGACCATCCGCCAGCGACACGGTGAAACGGCCCTCCAGCGGCCCCACCTGGAGGGTCTCGGTGTAGGCCGCGGGCCGCCAGGCGCGGCCGGGTGTGCGGCCGTCCGGGGCGACCGACTCAAGTATGGACAGCGCCCGGTGTACGCCGGCCTCGGCCACTGCGACGGCGGCGGCAGCGCGCATGCGCGTCCCGGCCCGGGTCTGCTGCTGGTTCATGAACCAGATGAACGAGGCCGAGGTCCCCGACACCGCCACCAGAATGACCAGCACGACGAGCAGCGCCATGCCGGCCTCGCCGCGGCTCATGGATTCCTCGGCGCGGCGGTGGCCCGGCTACGCGCTACGTCCCGCCCGCGCCGGACCTCGACCTCGATCACAACGCCGCTGCCGGACTGCTCGACGGCGATGCGCTCGACCCCGGTGGCCACCACCCGGGAGTCGCGGGTTGTTACGCGCCCGGCCGGTCCGGGGACGACGGTCTGGCGGACCACCTCGCGCCGGCCGGGCAGGTGGAGGTAGAGGACCCAGACCGCTTGGCCGCCTGGCTCCCCAGACCCTGCATCCGGCGCCGCGGCGACCGAGAGGATGGGCTCACCCTCCTCGACGGTCAGGAGCGGCCGGATGGTCACGCTCGGCGCCTGGCTGGCGTTGCGGATGTCGCGGGCGATCACGTCCACCAGGAGCCCGGCCTGCACCTGGGCCTCCCGCACGTCGCTGCCCCGGCGCCAGGCCGAGAGACTGGCCACGAACAGCGAGCCCACCAGCGCCATCACGATTGCCGCCAGCGCCAGCGCGACGACGATCTCCATGAGGCTGAACCCGCGGTCCGGGCCGAACCCGCGCGGGCGATGCCGGCTCATTGCCCGACGAACTCGCAGGCCGCTGAGATGTGTCGCAGGGTAGAGAGGGTAACGCTGCGCTGCCGTCGCTCCTGGGTCCAGGTCACGGTGGCCGAAAGTTCCCACAGGTTGTTGCCGCGCGCGCGGTGGACGCTCACCTCGCGGCGGTAGCGGGTCGGGCGGTCGGCTGGTGCCTCTTCCGGGATCGGGCCGCGGAACGACGAGCCGCACGGCGCCGCCGTCAGGGTGGCCAGCGTCTCTTCGGCCAGGCTGGTGGCGGTGCTCATCCCGCCGGCCAGGGCCGCGGCCCGCAGGCCGATGCCGAACGAGGAGAAGACGATGAGCGCGACGACGGCCAGCAGCAGGGTGGCCAGGAGGACCTCAAGGATGGTCGTACCTAGGTCGTGACCGCGGCTGCAGTCCAAAGTGACTACCCTCTGGAGGTTACCTACTTGGTCGGTATTCTGATTCAGGTGGGTGGAGTCCTTGGCAGGCGCTCGCGTGGGGCTGCTGACACGGCCGTGGCTCCGGCGTGGACTGGACCGGGAGCGCGCATGGCGTCAGTAGGATCGTGGTATCATGACAGCGTGAGACGGGTTCCCCGCTCTCGGGCTGACCACAGGGCCTGGCCCGGCCGGTTGACCGCGGCCGGCCTTGTTCTCACTGGACTTGCCTTCCTGGCCGGGGGGTGTGCGGGGGGAGGGACGGCCGGAGGCGAGGGGGCTGGCCCTGGCACGGTTTCGCCGCCGCCAGCCCGCCCTCCCGAGATTGCGTCCGTCCATCCCACTGAGGGGAGCCGGACATGCCGGCTGCCGGAGATCGGCGTGGACTTCCGCCTGACGGACGCCATGCGCCGGCAGGGTGTGGCGGATGCCGGCGCCATAAGTCTAGCCATTGACGGCACCGATGTGTCCGCGCAGGCCAAGGTTGGGGGGACACTTGATTTCCCGCAAAGCCGCGCCATGGTGACTTATCGCCCGCAGACACCGCTTACTGACGGCCAGCGCCGCGCCGTCGTGTCTTTTCCCCAAGGCAGCGGCCGGGTCACCTACGCTTGGACCTTCGTTGTTGCCGACATCCCTTGCCCCTAGGACGTGGAAGGCATGGACACCGGCACTGGTGAGCCACCATGACCGGGGGCGCAGACGTCGTGGTAGTTGCGGATTTCGAGGGGGCGTCTTCCCCGCGCTTTGAACTGCATTGCTTCCTGTTCCTCGCCGCGTGGATGACGCACCACGGGGCCAGCCGGGCCTGGCCCCTGCACCTGGCGTGCGTAGGTGAGCCTCCGCAGTCGGTGCGCCGGACGGCGGACCGGGTGGGGGCCGAGGTGACGGTGCACAGGCCCCTCGTGATCAACACCAAGCGCACCAGCAACAAGCTGCGGGGGTTCGAGGTCATCCCGCGAACCAGCCGTCTCCTCCTGCTGGACGCCGACACACTCGTGCTGAAGGATCTGGCGCCCCTCGCCGACCTGGTCGGAGACGGCATCGGGGTGGGCGTGGCCACGGTCAACCACTTCCCGGAGACCACATGGCGGCAGATCTACCAGGCTACCGGGGTGGCGCATCCCGGGCCGACCGGCACGTGCTGGTGCGTCGAGGAGGCGCTTGCCGCCCATCGGGGCCTGTCTCCGGCGCAGGCTGCGATGTGCCGCCGCATGCCGCCCTACTTCCACAGCGGCGTCGTGATGGTCCCTTGGAGGCTCGGGCTGGGCGCCAGGTGGCGACGGCACCTTGAACAGATCGCTCCTCTCTTCGCAGGTCCTGAGCCGCTCGAGAGCTGGGGGCGCGCGGGGGTAGGAGATGAGCACGCGCTTGCAACAACCGTCGAAGGGCTGAGGCAGGAAGGCGCGACCGTGGTGCCGATCCCGTGGGCCTTCCACACGCGCCCTCTGCTGCTGCGGACAGGGGTGCAGCCCTGGACTGACGTGGTGGTCTTCCACTACCATCGTGCGCTGAAACCCTATGCCGGGTCGGTCCGGGACCTCTCGTCCCTCTTCCGGCGGGCGCGTGCGGGAAGGGCGGCAGGGAACCCTATCCCCGCGCGCGACCTCGCCGCGTTCGGGGAGTTCTATACCTTCCTGGAGGAACTGCTCCAGGGGACTCTGCGCGATGTCCGCGGTTGACGTCATCACCGTCCCGGATTTCTCCGGCCCGGCGGCTCCGCGGTTCGAGCTGCGGGCCCTGCTCTTCCTGGGCGCGTGGATGCGCCATTGCGGCGCCAGCCGGTCCTGGCCGCTGCACCTCGCCTGCGTCGGCGAGCCTCCGGCCTCCGTGCGCCGCCTGGCCGGAATGGCAGGCGCTTCTGTCACCGTGCATCCCCCGATGCCGGCACCGTTCCCGGAAACCGCCAACAAGCTACGCGGTCTGGAGATCGCTCCATCCTCAGACCGGTTCCTCCTGCTCGATACCGACATAGTTGTCCTGAAGGACCTAGCGCCGATGGCCCGGGCCGTGGGCGACGGGATCGGCGTCGGCCCCGCCACTTTCAACCACCTCCCAGAGCCGCTGTGGCGCCGGATCTATGAATTGGTGGGGGTACCGTATCCAGGGCCCACCGGGACCTGCTGGCACGCCACATGGGATCTGAGCGCGCACAGGCCGATCAGCCCACCTGCGCTGGAGCAGTGTCTACGCATGCCGCCCTACTACAACAGCGGGGTCGTGATGGCCCCCTGGTCGCTTCACCTGGGCCGCCTCTGGAAGGAGCACATAGAGCGCATCGCCAGGGGGCTCGACGGCGCCCCTGTGCCAGCAGGCACAAAGTGGGTACGGCATTCCGACCAGCACGGCCTGGCGACGGCGACCGAGGCTCTCAGGAGGGAGGGAGCACACGTGGTCACGCTCCCGCTCCCCTATCAAGCCCGGCCGCCGCTGCTGCACGCCGGTGTGCTTCGGTGGCCCGAGGTGGCGCTCTTCCATTATGTGAAGGTCTTCCGGCCGTACGGGGAGACCGTCGCCGGCGTCAGGGACTTGCTCTACGGGCGGCGGTTCTCGCGCCTGCGCAGGATGGTGGGTGGAGCTCTTGGTCTGAGCGCGATTAGGTCCCCGGCGTACCGCCTGATAGAGGAACGCCGCCTGCGCATCTATAAAGGATTCCTGGGGCATGTTCATCGGGTCTTCGCTCAATTCCGGCTGTGAGCCCCATGGGTACGGGCAAGTGATCCATTCATAGGGAGGGATGATGATGACAGCTCGGTGTACCGGAAGGCTTGTCGTCACGGCGCTCATTGCGCTTCTGCTGATCGCCGCACCGCCTGTTCTGCCAAGGATGAGCGCGCAGGGGCCATCCGGCTGGATGGTCTCCAGCCCACAGATGGCCACCTCAAGGGCCGTCCTGGCCTACTGGACACCGGCGCGGATGGCAGCGGCCATACCCAGGGATCTCCCGACACTGTCGGTGTCTCTCAAGGGAGCGCGCGGTCCCGTGACCCCTCCAACCGGCCAGCCCGTCTTCGCGCCTGGTAACGAGCCGGGTTTCGCGCCGGGCCCGGCGATACGGGCCCCGGCGAAGGTGCAGGGCGGCACCCCGGAGACGCTGGTTGATGCCTTCAGCTACCCGTATCCCTTCAACCGCTACCAGGTCTTTCCGATCACGGTCACACCGTTCGCCGTCTACCAGAACTACCCATTCCGAACGCACGGCAAGCTCTTCTTCACTCTTGGTACCACCAACTACGTGTGCTCGGCCACCTCGGTGACCAGCGGTGATGGCGGCAATCAGAGTTTGGTATGGACTGCTGGGCACTGCGTGCACGCCGGGAGCGGAGGTGCATTTGCCACGAACGTGGTCTTCGTGCCGGCGTACCGTGATGGGGCCGCGCCATTTGGATCGTGGACGGCCTACACGCTCTATACGTTCACCGAGTGGGCCACGAACGGTAACTTGAAGCAGGATTTCGGGGTCGTCGTGGTCAGACGCCGGGTGTCAGACGGTGCCCGGTTGGGAAGCGTCATCGGCACCCTGGGCCTTGCCACGAGCCTGACCGATTACCAGATGTACCACTCGTTCGGCTACCCGGCGGCAACCCAGAGCGTCTGGCCCAACACAGCCTTCAATGGGAACCGAATGTGGAGCTGTCAGGCACCCGCATCGCGCCGGGTGACCGAGTACAACCCGTCCGGTGCGGGACCGGCGCCGGTGGCCATGGGCTGCGACATGACCGGCGGCTGCAGCGGCGGCGGCTGGGTCATGGGGTTCAATGAAGGCTACTCCATGGGCTGGCATGTCAATGGCGGCTACATCAACGGGTTGAACAGCTGGCGCTGGTCGAACGAGCCGCGGGCCATGCACAGCCCCTATCATGGTACCGAGGCCCTGTCGATCTGGAACTCGGCCCGCGTGGTTTCCGTGCCATGGCCGTAGGAGGCAGGTGCGCCTGATCACAGACGGCGGCGCCAGACGGCGCGTCTTCCTCTTCGGCCTCGACGGCGCCACCTGGACGCTCCTGCGCCCCTGGGCCGAGCAGGGATACCTTCCGGCACTGGCCCGGTTGACGCGCGAGGGCGCCTGGGGACCTCTGGAGTCCACCACTCCTGCCTCCACGCCGGTCGCGTGGAACTCAATGGTGACCGGTGTCTATCCCGGGAAGCACGGCGTCTTCGGGTTCGTCAAGCGCCGGCCCGACAGCTACGAACTGGAGATCATCACGTCCCGCGACCGGCGGCGGCCGGCCATCTGGAACCTGCTGGACGCCGCCGGCCTGCGGTCCATCATCGTGGATGTGCCCTTCACCTACCCGCCGGAGCCGGTCAACGGCATCATGGTGGCCGGGTTGGGAACGCCCGATGTTACAACGGAGTTCGTTCACCCGCGGTGGCTGCGCGATGTAATCCTGCGGGAGTTTGGGTCCTTCCCGCTGGACATCTACTATCACGGCGATGTGGAGGCCCTGGTCGAGGACGCCCGGCGCCTGACCGAGCACCGGATGGCGGTAGCGCGCTTCCTGCTGCGTGAGTTCGCCTGGGACTTCTTCATGCTAGGCCTGATGACCACCGACCGGCTGCAGCACGTGGCTTGGCGTTTTCTGGACCCAGGCCATTCGCGTTACGACCCGGAGGAGGCGCGGCGGTACGGCCCGCTGGTGCTGGACTACTACCGCCGGGTGGACGAGGCCATCGGTGAGCTCGCCGGTATGATGGACACCCGCACGGCATTCCTGATGGCGTCCGATCACGGCTTCGGGCCGATGGAGCGCAGTCTGTCGCTGCTGCGCTGGCTGGGGCAGGCCGGCCTGGTAGCGCTGGGCGGGCGGTGCTGGGAGTACACGCCGCCAGCGCGGCCGCAGCCGTATGTCGCCAGGGGGCCGGGCCGCGTGATTGAACGACCCAGCGGCGCCGGCCCGGCCGGTCTGACGTTCGAGGTGGATCGGCCGGACGAGTTCGCCGGCGCTGTATTCCGGCTCACCGGCCTCGATCCGCACTGCCGGTACGAGCTGAGGGCCGCCGTGGCCGATGCAACCCCGGGGATCCTGTTGGAGTTCGACGACCTGGCGCGGCCCGGGAACCCGATCATCGGCGGCGGGCCGGTGCATGGGACCTCAGGGGAGGTTTCCACGGTGTTCCAGCCCCGGACCCCGGACCTCGACCTCTTCGTCGGCATGACGACCTACGGCGGGAACCCAACCGGGCGCGTCACCCTGAGTGCGCTCACGCTGGCCCAGCGCGAGGACTGGTCGCGGACGCTGGCCTACGTCCTGGATACCGGCGACGCCACCGAAGGCCGCCGCATCCGTCTCAACGTCCGAAGCCGCGAGCCTAACGGCAACGTGGAGCCGGGTGGGGATTATGATCGGGTGTGCGCGCGCATAGCCGACGGCGTGCTGGCGTTACGTGACGACGACGGCCGACCGCTGGTCAGCCGGGTCTATACCCGTGACGAACTGTACCGCGGGCCCCATGCCCACGAAGGCCCTGATCTGGTGGCCGTTTTCGCAGAAGGGGTCGGCGGAGCCGGTCCTACGCCTGAACTGGCCGGGTACTCGTTCGACGGACCGGTGAGCGTGCGGGTGGCGAAGGGCAACTCGGGCAACCACCGGCCGGATGGTATCTTCGTCGCATGGGGGGCGGGGATCGGTCCGGCCCGGCCCGCCGACGCGCGCATCGTGGACGTCTGTCCCACGGTCCTGCACCTGCTAGATGTCCCGGTTCCTCCCGATACCGACGGTCGCGTGCTTGCGGAGATCATGGTGGCGGGCGGTGCCGGAGATTCTGTTGAAGCTCCGGCGAGCGGCGGCGCGCCCAGTCCCGTGGCGGTCCCGCAGCAGACGCCCGAAGGCGGCGAACCCTACACCGACGACGACCGCCGAAAGGTAGAGGAGCGTTTGAGGAAGTTGGGCTACATCGAGTGAGCCGCCGGCAAGTGCTGGTGATCGGCCTCGACGCGGCGGAGCCGGACCTGGTCTTCGACCGCTGTCGGGACGAACTGCCCGTGCTCCGCTCCAGGATGTGGCATCGAGAGTTCTCTGCGTTCTCGCCATCGCACCGCCCGATGGGATGCTAGGTGGCGGCGGGGTGCGCCGAGAAGTACTATCCCCAATCCTCCGGTACTCCGGAGATCCTCGGGGAGCGATGTGATCACCGAACCCGCCGGCCGCCGTCGTGTCTTCTTGTTGGGCCTCGACGGCGCCACCTGGACACTGTTGCGGCCCTGGGTAGAGGAAGGGTATCTTCCAACCCTGGCCGGACTCATGGCCGGCGGCGCAGCCGGCGTGCTGCGCTCCACTTTGCCGCCGGTCACGCCCGTGGCCTGGACCTCGATGGTCACGGGCGTGCACCCCGGCAAGCACGGGATCTTCGGGTTCGTCAAGTCCCAGCCCGACCGGTACGCGCCCACGGTCGTCACCTCCCGCGACCGGCGCCGGCCGGCGCTCTGGAACCTGCTGGACGCGGCAGGGCTGCGCTCGATTGTCGTAGATGTACCGTTCACGTATCCGCCGGATCCGATCAACGGGGTGATGATCGCTGGTCTGGGCACCCCCGACGTCAGCGCGGACTTCGTCCATCCCCGGCCGCTGCGCGAGGTGATCCTGCGCGAGTTCGGGACGTATCCCCTGGACATCTACTACCGCAAGAACCCCGAGGGCATGCTGGAGCAGGCCCGGCGACTGACCAACCATCGGTTCGCTCTGACCCGGTTCCTGCTGCGCGAGTTCCCTTGGGAGTTCTTCATGATGGTCCTGATGCCGCCCGACCGGATCAGCCACAATTTCTGGTGGGTGCTCGATCCCGCACATCCCCGGCACGACCCCGCCGAGGCCGCCCGCCTGGGGCCGTTGGTGCGCGACTACTACCGACGTCTGGACGGCGCGGTCGGCGACCTGCTCGGCCGGTTGGATTCCGATACGGCATTCCTTGTCGCCTCAGATCACGGCTCCGGCCCGCTGTGCCGGACCGCTATGCTGGGCAGGTGGCTATACGGGCAAGGGCACCTGGCTGCAGGGAGCTGTCGTTTCGCCTTCGCGCCGCCCGACCACGCTCCGGGGTTTGCCACGGTCGGCGCCGGGCGCGTGCGGCAGCACGGTGCCGCAGGGATCATCATCGAGGTTGATGACCCCGAAACCCATGCAGGCGCGCTCTTCAGGATTCCGGGACTCGATCCCATGCGCCGGTACAGGGTCACGGCGCGCGTGAGAGATGCGACTCCAGGTGTTTTGCTCGAACTCGACGATCTGGCCTGCCGCGAGAACCCCATCATCGGCGGTGCCAGGCTGGCTGAGGACGCCACGGAGGTCACAACCCTGCACCAGCCGCGCGGCGACTCAATGGACCTCCTGGTTTGTCTGACGACCCACAACGGCAACCCGTCGGGCCGAGTGACGCTGGAGTCGCTGACGCTCGATGAGGTCCAGGATTGGTCGCGCACGCGGGCCTACGTGCTGGATGCCAGCGAGGCGCCCCAGTCGCAGCGCATCCGGCTCAACGTGAGGGGCCGCGAACCGCAGGGGATTGTCGAGCCAGGTGGAGAGTACGAGTGGCTGCGGCAGGAGATCGCCGAGGGGCTTCTCAAACTGCGGGGGCCAGACGGACGGCCAGTGGTGAGGGCTGTCCACCGATGGGAAGAGGTCTACCGCGGTCCCTACGGAGAGGACGGCGGGGATCTGCTGATCATCTACGAGGACGATGTATCCGGGGCAGGTCACGATACCCCCACCCGCATCCATGCGCTGGACGGGCCGGTCGTCCAGGACGCGTCCGGCCGCATGTCGGGAAAGCACCGCCCCGAGGGGATCTTCGTCGCCAGGGGGAACGGCATCGCCCGCGGGCAGGCGCTGTCCCTGGACATCGTGGACATATGCCCGCTCGTCCTGACCCTGCTCGGCGTGCAGGCGCTGGATGATCTCGACGGCCGGATCCCGCCCGGGATGCTGTCCGCCGCTCAGGCCCCGGACGCCGCGCCATCGGCGGCCGTTCCGCAGGCCGCCGCCCCAGAGGTCAACGACGCATACAGCAACGAGGACCGCCTGAAGGTCGAGGAACGCCTCCGGCGGCTGGGATACATCGAATGACGGCCGCGCCCTCCGCCAGCGTCGTCATCCTCAACTTCAACGGCCGCGAACACCTGCCCGACTGCCTGGGCTCGCTGGTTGGCCTCGACTACCCGCGCGATCGCCTGGAGATCCTGGTCGTGGACAACGGGTCCACCGATGGGTCAGTAGAATGGGTGCGCCAGCACCACCCAGATGTGCGCGTTGTGGAGCTGGGTGCCAACCTCGGCTTCGCCGAGGGGAACAACCGGGGTGCCACCGAGGCCCGGGGCGAGTTCCTGGTCTTCCTGAACACAGACACCAGGGTCACCCCCGGCTGGCTGCACGCGCTGGTGGCGCCCCTGGCAGGAGGCGATTCGGACATCGCCGCCACTGCCTCGAAGATGCTCGACTGGGAAGGCGCGCACCTCGACTTCCCGGTGTACGCCACCCTCCTGGGCATGCCGTATGCCTCGCGGGAGGCCCGCCGGCACCGCCGGCCGGAGGACTATGCGCGACCGGGTGCGCTGCTGTTCCCCTCTGGCGGCGCTATGGCGGTCCGGCGCGATGTCTTCCTAGACGCGGGTGGGTTCGACGCGGACTTCTTCATGTACCACGAGGATGTTGACCTGGGATGGCGCCTCTGGCTCCTGGGGTACCGCGTAGAGTATGTTCCCGATGCCGTCGTGTACCACAGGCTGGGCGGATCCTCGCGCGGTGACCCGGCGCAGTTGTACTTCCTCAATGAGCGGAACGCCCTGTTCACCGTGATCAAGAACACCGGAGACGAACGGCTGGCCCGACTGCTTCCGCTGCTCCTGTTGTGGCTGGTCGAGCGGACCGGACTGTACCTGCGCCTGGATCCCGCGAAATACCGTCCGGGCAACGACCCGTCCACGCGGATTGAGTCGCAGGCGGTGCCGCCAGGATCGCTGGCCGGGATCGCGGCCGTGATGGACATGATCAGACACCTCCCGCGCCTGATCGAGAAGCGGGCCGCGGTCCAGGCGCGCCGGGTCCGTACCGACGAGGAGATCGCCGCGCTCCTCGACCTGCCCCGCGAGGTCTTCGTGCAGATGATGCTCGGGGCGGACGTGGACTTCACGCCGACCGTCCGCCTGCTCGATGAGTTCGGACTGGCCGCGGGTGAAACGTCGCTCTTTGGGCGGCGGCTGCGCGATCTCGGCATGGCGCTGCCAGTCGGAGACCCCGCGGCGGGCACCAGGTTAATGGAATGCCTGCTGTACCTGGCTGACCACACAGCCGAGGAGACGAAGGCGACATTCGGGTCCGGTGTGCTGCAAGCGCTTGTGCAACGCACAGGGATCCCGACGCGGGACCTACAGATGCTCGCGCGCGTCCTCGTCGTCACGGGGTCGCGGATGCTCGCGGGCATCGGCCCGGAACAGGGTATGGCCGCGATCGAACAGGGCCAGGAAGGCCCGTCCGGCGCCCTGCTCGGCCTGATGCGGGAGGCGCTCTGGCGTGACGCGGTGTTCTACCGGGAGGAGCTTGCCAAGCGGACCGACCAGCTCGTCGGGGTGCTACGCGACGCGCAGGCGCGTCTTGAGGATCAGGCGGCCCGGGAGGCCGCATGGCGCGGACGGGAGGAATCCTGGGCGGCAGAGCGGACCGCGCTGCAGGCCGCGAAGGGGGCCGCCCACGCCGCCTGGGAGCGCGCCGAGGCTTCGCTGCAGCAGGTGCTGCGGTCAAGGTGGTACCGGCTCGGGCATCTGCTGGCCGTCTCCTGGAGGCTGGCGACGCACCCGAGGTACGTGGCTGCCAGGATCCAGAACCAGGTCTGGCACTGGGGGCGCACCCTGCTCCCAACGTCGGTCAAGCGGTGGGTCAAGCGGGCGGTCCTGAGGCAGCCGCAGGATGCCTGGGGGACGCCGGTGGTCTTGCCCATCGGGAGCGGGTCAGCCGCGGCGGCCGCCCCCCCGACTCCGGCTCCGCCGGTTCCCACCCATGCTGGACCGCCGCTTGTGGTGGGCGCCCCGCTTCCGAGGCGGGCCGGGTACGATCTGATCGTCTTCGCGGTGATCGACTGGCAGTTCCGGTTCCAGCGCCCCCAGCAGCTCGCGTGTCAGTTCGCCGCCGACGGGCACCGGGTCTTCTATGTGAGCATCACGTTCGACGACGCCCCGGACGGACGAGCGGAACAAGGCCCGCGCATTACCTCCCTCCGGCCCGATGTTTATGAGCTGCGCCTGCGCGGGCCATCCACGCTGAGCGTCTACCGCGACCGCCTGAAGGGGGGGGTCCTCGAAGGCTTCGTCGCGGCCTTCGAGCGGCTCCGGGAGGAGCAGGGGATCGCGGATGCGGTCAGCCTCGTTGATCTCCCGTTCTGGGGCCCGTTGGCCACGCGCCTGCGGGAGCGTTTCGGATGGAAGATGATCTACGACTGCATGGACCGTCACGGTGGCTTCTCGACCAACGACACGTCCATGCTCGCCGATGAGGTGACCCTGGTCCGGGAGAGCGATCTCGTGGTGGCGACCTCGCGGGCGCTCTACGAGGAGCAGCGGGCGCACAACGCGAGGTGCCTCCTCGTGCCGAACGCGGCAGACTTCGTGCACTTCAGCGTCCTTGTCGGTGAAGCCCCGGCCTGGCTCCAGAACCTGCGCCGGCCTGTGATCGGTTACTATGGCGCGATCGCCGACTGGTTCGACACTGCGCTCGTGGGCGACCTGGCCCGCCTTCGGCCCCAGTGGACGTTCGTGCTGGTCGGCAGCACCTTCACCGCGGACCTGCGGCCGCTGGAGGGGCTGCACAACGTCCACCTCCCCGGGGAGCAGCCCTACGCCAAACTCCCGGCCTTCCTACACTCGTTTGACGCATGCCTCATCCCGTTCAAACGGCTCCCCCTCACCGAGGCGACGAACCCTGTGAAGTTCTACGAGTATCTGAGCGCGGGGAAGCCCGTCATCGTCACGCCGCTGCCGGAACTTGAAGAATACGAGGCGGAAGGCCTGGTTTCTTTCGCCGGGACGGCGCCGGAGTTCGCCGATCAAATCGAGCGGGCGCTGGCCACGGATTCGCCTGATGCCATCGGGCGTCGGATGCGGTTCGCCGGGCAGCACACCTGGGGCGCGCGTTACCTGCAACTGCAGGAAGCGATCCGCCGGCTCCATCCCAGGGCGAGTATCATCATTCCCACCCACAACAACCTGCACCTGACCCGGTTGTGCCTCGGCGCGATCCTTCGCAACACTTCGTGGCCCAACTACGAGATCATCATCGTGGATAACGCCTCGTCCGACGAGACGTCGGCCTATCTGCGGGACCTGGAGGGCCGGCACGACAACGTGCGCTGCATCTTCAACGAACGGAACGAGGGGTTCGCGCGGGCCAACAACCAGGGCATCGCGGCCGGGACCGGAGACTACCTGGTGCTGCTCAACAACGACACAATGGTCACCCGCGGATGGCTGACCGCAATGATCCGGTACCTGGAGGCGCACCCGGATGCCGGCATGATCGGGCCGGCCACCAACCTAGCGGGCAACGAGGCCAGGATCGTCGTGGACTACACCAACGCGGACGAGATGGAGGCGTTCGCCGAGCGGTATGTCCGCGAGCACGTCGGGGAGGTGCTGGAGCCTGCCATGCTGGGGTTCTTCTGCGTGGTGATCCCGCGCCGCGTGCTAGACCAGGTGGGCCTGCTGGACGAGCGGTTTGGGATTGGGATGTTCGAGGACGACGACTACTCTCGCCGGGTGCGGCAGGCCGGGTACCGGTTGGTGTGTACCGACGGCGCGTTCGTGCACCACTTCCACAGCGCGACGATGCGGCGGTTCAGCGAGCAGGAGTACCTGCGCATGTTCGAGACCAACCGGGCGAAGTTCGAGCAAAAATGGGGGGTGCGCTGGGCTCCTCACCGCTATCGCTGGCAGCGGTGATCCAGGTTCAGCTTGGGACTACCACCACCGCCGGGGAATACCCTTCAGGGCCGCTGCCGCCATGCCCTCGCGGATCCGTTCCTCGAGGATCTCCTTGATCGTCCGGTCCAGATCTGAGTTCCCCAGGCGGTTCACGATCTCGATGTATCTTGTCTGTACCCTGTGTGTCTCCAGCCGGAGGCGGCGGAGCAGAGAAAGATCCAGGGATGCCGGCAGCGTCGGGCAACGCCCGAGTAACCCCGCCGCCTGCAGGCAGATCAGGGTCCTGACGCACTTCTCGCACTGGCCGCAGTTGTAGGCACCGTCGGGGTTCTCCCAGCACACGCGCAGTTGGTCCAGCGCGGCCGGCCAGCGCCCGATGAGTCGGAGCTTCTCGATCCGCGTAGCCTCGGCCCCGTCGTGGCGGAACCTCAGCCGTTCCGTGGACCAGAGCGGATCGAGGAGAGCGTGTGACCCCCACGGGTAGATGCGCGCGTAGGTCTGGTCTCCGGCGAAGTAGATGGGGTCAAGGAGACCCTCCAGGGCGAGGCCGATGCTGGCCATTGCCGCTCCATGGTAAATTCTGCCCCACGCCAGCCGGCCGTCGCTGAGGTCGCGGATGTTGGTCGCAACAGGGACGAGTCTCTTGCGGAACGCCCTTGCCGTCGCTGCGGTTCGTGGGAAGACCTCGCCGATCAACTCAGCCTTCGGCCCGCGAAGGGGGATGTCGAAACCGCGCACGATGATCAGATCATTGACTGCCGGTCCGGTGCGGGCTCCTTCATCCTCGTGTTTGAGCAGCGTGTACCATGAGTCCACGCCCAGCGTGAAGAACAGCCCGGCGCGCGGCGGTCCGGCTCTCGGTGGCGTCAACTCGGTGCGGAGAGGGGCCTCAACCGGGACAGGGGACAGCCGGCCGTCCCAGAAGTGGTAGATCGTCTGAATCTCACGCGCGGCGCGAAGGAGTCTGGGCGAAACCGCGGCGTGTATTGTCAGCGGCTCTCCGGCTCTCATAGCCGGGGCCAGCAGCGCCGCCAGGAACGGGTCGCCGTTCTCCGGATCAAGGAACGGTTTGAGCGCGGCCGGGAAGCGGTACCAGAGAAGGAACGGCTGCTCCAGCATGCTGCTCTGGACCAGCGCCCGGAGCTCCACCTCGTCCCCGGCGTCTGCTAACTCGATGCGCGTCACCAGCACCTCGTGATCACCCCTCAGCGCCGCGGAGCCGGCGCCCAGCCGCCGACTGGCCCAGAGGCCAGAGTTCTCGCCTTCGCGAGCGCTTCCTCGGGCGAGTTGGCCCAGTGCGTCAACGCGCAGCCCTGCGTCCAGGTCTCATGGAATGCCTTGAGCTTCCCGAAGCGGGTGTCCAGGAGCACGTGCGGAATGCCCAACAGCAGGCAGAGGATGTGTCCGTGCAGCCGGTCTGTGATCACGACCCTGCCCCTGGAGAGCGTCCTGCACCCCCGCTCGAGCCGATGCCCCGCGATGAGATCGAACAGCCAGGCCTGGAGTGCCCACGCCGGTCCAACCGAACGCCCCCTGCGGGCTGTCTGCCGCGTAGTGAGGCGCGCCGCAGCCACCAGCCTCGAGGCCTGATCGCACCGCCAGTCCAGCCGTTCTACCCCCGGCTCCTCGATTCCGGGCAACGCCCCTCGAGTCTCCTTGTCGCTTCGTGCCAGCAGCAGCACGTCCACCTCTGGTTGCGCGGGTCGTCTGAGGTTGCCCAGGACGAGCGCCATGTCAGGGCAGAGCAGGCTCGTGGCCCGGAACTCGCTCCGCGCCAGATCGAGGCTCCGCCTGTCCCGCACCAGGAGCACGAGGTTGGGATGGGCGTCGAAGACAGCCCGGGCGCGCCGGAGGTTCTCCGAATCCTGGAAGGTGATCGTCTGCGGCAACTGGACGATCCTGCGGTCGGGGAAGTCCGCGATCACCCTCTCGCGGAACCGCTGGTGGTGCGGCCATAGATCCCCGAGATTCCCCCCTCCTTGCAGGAGGATGACTCCGTCCGCAACCCGGGCAGCCAGCAACTCCCGGTCATAGGTCTCGATGGTGCATCCGTAGGCGGTGCGGATGCCCGACCGGCGCAGCCACCTTCTCTCCCCCAGCCAGATCGCGCTGTCGCCCACGTTGCCGTAGTCCGGAAACTCGACTAGCGCGCACGCGGCGCCGTCAGGGATCAGCGGCCGGAGGACCTCGTCAATCCGGCGACACAGCGAAGCCACTGGTGAGACGCTGCTCATTGCCCGCCGTGGCCTCCTCTGACGCCGGCCCGAGGCCCACGCCGGCCGTTGCGGAGCGTCGCCAGCCTCTGCTGAATCTCGATGCCGACCCTTAGCAGTACCCCTTGCAGCATGGACCCCAGGCGCAGGAGCGTCAGCTTCCTCTCCTGCGGATTGTTGAAGACCACGACGATGAGCCTTTTCATCTCGGACAGAAGGAGACGGGCGATCCACCGATCTCCTCGCAGCGCCTGTTTGCAGAGGAACGCCCCCCACCCGCGCATGTAGTTCAATCTCGACCGGCGGTGGGCATCCGGCGAGGCCCGGTTGTGATCGTGATACACGAGGGGCAGGGGACTGTAGAGCACCTTCTGGCCCGACCTGACCGCGCGGTAGTTGAAGTCCGTGTCCTCCCCGGATCCTGCCAAGCTCCCCGCTCCGAGGGCCACGTCGAACGTCCCGACCCGAGCGGGAAGCGAGGCGCGCAGAGCCATGTTGTTGCCTGTTCCTATCTGACGGGGATGACAGGGAAACGCGTGATACGTCCTGGACAGCGACTTCCGCGTGCTCAGTTCAGGCTTCTCCGGGGAGAGCATCAGGGTCCGCCCGGCCAGCAGTGCCAGGTCCGGATCGGTAGTGAACTCGGCCAGGATCTCCCGCAGCCAGGAGCGGTCCACCTGCACGTCGTCGTCCGTGAAAGCTATGATCTCTCCCCGCGCTTCTCGCAATCCTCGATTCCTGGCATGGGAGATGCCCTGCGCGGCCTCGAAAGCATATCTGACGTTCAGGCCCGTTGCCCAGGCGAACTCCTCGACGACCTCGCGCGTGGCGTCCTTCGACCCGTTATCCACCACGATCAACTCCCAGGCCACGCCAGGGGCAATCTCCATGGCCGCGAGGCTCTGGAGGGCGCGCCCCAGGCTGGGGGCGCGGTTGCGGGTGCAGACAATTACCGAGACCATGCCGGATACTCATTCGGCCTCTGCTACCGTGGGTCCCTCCCGCAGGCGATCTTTCGCCGTCCATGGAGAGGTGACCCGGCATGGCGCACAGAACTACCGGGCGACAGCACGAGGGAGATCAACCCTCTCAGATGAGAATCCTTCTCACGTACGTAACCATCGGTCGCGGTGGCGATGCCGTCCAGTGGCTGGCGCTGGCCGAGGGCTTCCGGCTGGAGGGCCACGCCGTGACCCTCGCCGGTGCGAACGTCATCAGACCATACAGCACCGGCACCGCAACGGCCAGGCTGCGAGGGATCGTGCGCCGCCTCCCCTGGTGGATCCGTGACGGCATCGAGATCGTCCTCAGCGGCGTCACGGTCTGGCAGGCGTGGCGCGCGGCCCGGCGTCATGGGGCGGATCTCATCGTGCACAGGGCGACCACCTACGATCTGGTGGGCGTGGCGTTGGCGTGGCTGCTGCGGGTGCCGCTCGTGGCGCACCTGGACGCGCATGTCCCGGTCGAGCGCCGGTATCGCTCGGAGTCGTACTGGCGGTGGCTGCACGAGCGGGCCATGGCTCTGCTGGGCCGGCATGCGACGCTCGTCGTGACGCCCTCGAGGCCGGTCCGGCACTACTACCGCGAGGTGGGAATACCGCCCGGCAAACTCCTGGTGCGCCGTAACGGCGTCTTCGATCGCCACCTCCGACTTGGCCTGGAGGCCGTGCGCGCTTCGCCCCCGCTGGCGCGCGGGCCGGTGTGCGTGTTGGGCTTCGTCGGGAGCCTCTCGGACTGGCACCGGGTGGACTTGCTGCTCGACGCGCTGGCCCGCCTGGTGGCGATGAACGGGACGACGGCATATCGGCTGGTGATCGCAGGTACCGGCCGGGAAGAGGCGCACCTGAAGGACCAGGCCGAACGCCTGGGGGTCGCGCACCTCGTGGAGTGGCGGGGTCCGCTCTCCCATGATCGCGCGGTTGCGACGATGGCTGAGTGCGACATCGCGGTCCTGCCCTCGACGCTTGCCACCGGTGCACCGATGAAGCTCTCGGAGTACGCGGCGATGGGGCGTCCCATCATTGCGCCGGCACTCCCCAACATCCGCGACCTTTTCACGCCTGGGATCGAAGCGGTGCTGGTGGAGCCGGGCAGTGCGGCGGCCATTGCCGCGGCGGTGGTCTTGCTCGCCAGCGACCCCGAGGCAGCGCGGCGGATCGGACGCGCCGGCCAGGCCCGAGTCCTGGGATGCACGTGGGAAGCAACGGCCCGGCTGATGGTTCGCGCGACCCTCGCGCCTGAAGGCGGGGCCGCCGACCGTCTCGATGTGGAAGCCATGGAAGGAAGGAGCGCATCATGCTGCCCGGGATCCACATCCGGACCCTCAAGAAGCTCGTAGATGACCGCGGGTTCTTCATGGAGGCGCTGCGGGCAGACTGGCAGGACCTGCTGAGCGACGATACCATCGTGCAGGCCAACCTGTCCCTGAGCTACCCGGGGATGATCCGGGCCTGGCACCGGCACCTGCGGGGGCAGGTGGACTACTTCCTCGTGCTGCGGGGAGCGATGCGCATCTGCGCCTACGACGATGACGCCGCCTCGGCCACCTGTGGCGATCTCACCGAGGTGGCGGCCAGCGGCGATGTTCCCCAGGTGGTGCGCATCCCGGGGCACTACTGGCACGGCACTATGGCGCTCGGCGTAGAGCCGTCGCTGACGATGTACTTCACGACCCGCCTGTACGACTACCAGCGGCCGGACGAGGAGCGCCGGCCCTGGAACGATCCCGCGATCGTGGACCCCCGCAGCGGCCGGCCCTACGATTGGCTGCGGCCGGTCCACAAGTAGGCCGCCCCATGGCCAACGTGCTTGTCACCGGCGGCGGGGGATACATAGGGTCCATCCTCGTCGAGACCCTGCTGGATGCCGGCCACGCAGTAACCGTCCTCGACCGGTTCTTCTTCGGACGCGAGGCCCTCGATGGCGTGGCAGGCCATCCCCGGCTGCGCATCGTGCAGGACGACATCCGCTGGTGCGCGCCCGAGGTGCTCGACGGGATCGAGGTGGTCATGGATCTGGCGGCGCTCTCCAACGACCCCGCCGGCGAACTCGATCCCGAGCGGACCCTGGAGATCAACCATCAAGGTCGGGTGCGGATCGCCCGGATCGCGCGCGAGCGGGGCGCGGCCCGGTACATCCTGGCGTCGTCGTGCAGCATCTATGGCTTTCACGAGGGAGTGGTGCTCGACGAGGCGTCGCCGCCCAATCCACTGACCACTTACGCGCAGGCCAACCTGCTGGCCGAGCAGGATACGCTGCCGCTGGCCGGGGATGGGTTTGCCGTCACGGTCCTGCGCCAGGCCACCGTCTACGGCCTGTCCCCGCGGATGCGGTTCGACCTGGCGATCAACGGCATGGTGCTAGGGCTGCACAAGCACGGGAGGATCCCGGTCCTGCGCGACGGCACTCAGTGGCGGCCGTTCGTGCACGTCCGTGACACCGCGCGGGCCTTCGTCCTGACCATGGACGCGCCCGTCGAGCGTGTCAGCGGCCAGATCTTGAACATCGGCTCGGACGACCAGAACGTTCAGATCCTTCCGCTGGCCGAGACGGTGGCTCGCGCTGTGGGCCGGGACGGCGCGACCGAGTGGTACGGGCTACCCGACCACCGCTCGTACCGGGTCAGCTTCGGTAAGGCCCGAGAGGCGATGGGTTTCCTGCCAGCGTGGACGCCTGAGCAGGGCGCGCAGGAGGTGATGGCCGCGCTCGAGGAGGGGCGCGTGACCGACGGCCCCCGCACGCTGACGGTCGCGTGGTACAAGGCTCTGCTCGAGTGGCAAGACCGGCTGGCCGGGGTGGTCCAGCGTGGCCGCATCCTCTAGCCCCCCAGCCCCTTCCAGTCCCCGCGTCGCCATCATCGGCGCCACGGGGCAACTTGGGTCAGACCTCGTCCGCGCGATGGAAGATCGGGCGCCGGTTGGGTTGAGTCATGCCGACATCGAGGTGACGGACGGGCCGTGTGTCCTTGATCGGCTGGCGGCCATCGCGCCCGATGTTGTGATCAACTGCGCGGCGTTTCACCGCGTTGATGAGTGTGAGGTCCGCCCCGAGGAGGCGTTTCGGGTCAACGCGCTCGGCGCGCGGAACGTCGCCCTGACCTGCGCCAGGCTGGGGGCATTGGCCGTCTACATCAGCACCGACTACGTCTTCGGCGGCGAGGCCGGCCGACCGTACGTGGAAGGCGACCCGCCACGCCCGATCAATGTCTACGGCGCATCCAAGCTGGCCGGCGAGCACCTGGTGGCCGCGGTCGCGCCCCGCCACCTGATCGTGCGGGTCTCCAGCCTGTTCGGGGTCGCTGGGGCCAGCGGCAAGGGAGGGAGCTTCGTCGAGACGATGATCCGCAAGGCCCGGGCCGGGGAGGCCATCCGGGTGGTGGACGACATCGTGATGTCGCCGACCTACACGGCCGATGCCGCTGCCGCCCTGCGCGGACTCATCGCGGGCGGGCACACCGGGATCGCACACGCGTCGAACGCGGGCGCCTGCAGTTGGTTCGAATTCGCGCGGGCGATCTTCGCCCTGCTCGGCTGGGAGGTGGACTTGCAGCCCCAACGCTCGGCCGATCAGCCGGCGGCGGCGAGGCGGCCGCGGTACTCGGCCCTGGAGTCGTCGCGGCTGCTGGCTTTGGGCTTGGTGCAGGCGCCGTGGGAGGACGCGCTCCGGCGGTACCTGGAGGCGAAGGGATACCTGAGCGCCAGGGGAGAACCGTGAGCGCGCCTCCGACAGATCTCTTTATGCACGAGCACCTGAAGGCGCTGGAGCCAGGCGCGCGCGTGCTGGATCTGGGATGCGGCGGCGGCAGCTTCCGGTACGCGGACTTCGCGCACCTCCAGATAGCTGCCCTGGACCTGGAGCGGCCGGCTGAGGCCGATGCGTGGCCGCAGCACGTACGGTTCCAGCAGGGTTCCGCCGAGGCCCTACCCTTTTCTAACGATACCTTCGCCCTGGTGCTTGCTAACTTCGTCTACGAGCACACGCAGGACTTCACGCGGGCCATCGTCGAGGCCGAGCGGGTGCTGGTACCAGGAGGGACCGTCTACCTGTCGGTCCCCAACGCGAAGAGCTTCGAGGACGATTTGTACCGGGCGCTGTTTGCCGGCGGCGGCCACCTCCAGAGGTTTGGGCTGCCGGGGATCTTGCGGAAGGTGTACGCGCACACCGGGCTTAAGCTGATGGCGTTTGCCGACTGGCCGGCGGGTTTCACTTTCTTCGAGGGCCGGGAAGGCCTACGCCAGTTCACGCTGGCCCTGGTGGCAGCACTGCGCCGGTCGGGCAGGGCCGACCTGGCGCTCCGATCGAACTTCATGATGGCGTTCCGCAAGATGGAGGGGATCGGCTACCGGACCGTCGCCAGGGTCTGCACTTACTGTGGCAGCGGCGGGGTGGAGGAGCTTCCGGCTGGCGAGGCCGGCCCTGGCTGGGAGTGCCGTAGCTGCGGACGGACCTGGGAACCCAGGCCCCCTCGTCTGGACGATCTGGACCGCCTCGAAGCGGAGGCGCAGGGGCTCTTGAGCGCGCATCCCCATAAACGCGGTGCGACTAGTCTTCGACCGCCGGATCCCAGGGGCCGCAGCGGCTGGCTGGATCGTCTGACGAGGCGCGTCCTGGGTCTTCGTCGGACATAGGTGCAGGGGCGCGGTGTATGCTGTTTGAGCGCGGATCGGTAAGCAGGTCTTCGGACCGGTTTGTTACAGCCCTGGCCTGGTTCCTGCTGGTCTGGGCGGTGTTCCTGGTCTGGCACTATGCCTCGACCGTCCTGAAGGTCCGCTCGGTCCCCGAGTTCCTTGGGCTTACGTTGCTGGCGACCGTGCTGGTTGTCGGGGTGCCAGGTGCTCTGTTGGCGCACCTGGAGCGACGCCGTGGCCGCCGCATCGCGCTTTCGGTCCTGCTGGTGCTGGGAGGCGCACCGGCGGCGTACCTGGCGGCGGCGTCCGGCGTGGCCGAGGCCGCTGCCGCGACGCTCTTCCTGCTGGCCGCGGCCTACGGCTTTGGGACGGCGGTGGCCGGCTGGGCAGGGCTTGACGAAAGGCAGCGGGGCTGGCAGGGCGCGCCACTGGCGGTGACAGTCGGGCTGGCGGTGCTTGTCGTCCTGGCGATTTGGGCCGGTGGGGCTGGGGTGCTGGTGAGGCCCGTGACCGTGGCGGTCGGCGCCTTTGGGATCATCCTGGCGGGCGTGGGGCTGCGGCGACTGACAGCAAGCTGCGGCGCCGAATCTCCGCCGGAGCCGGAGCCGGTGGGGATGCAGTGGTGGTGGGGTTGGATCGTGCTGGTGCTAATCGGCCTGGTGGGGGCCGTCGCCCCTGAGATCCGCCACGACGCCCTGGCGGCCCATCTGCCGATCGCCCGCGAGTTCGCCGTCCGCGGGGCGATCGTTGAGATGCGGCAGAACATGGGGAGTTACTTCCCACTCAACGGGACGATCCTATATGCCCTTGGGATGACGCTGGTAGCCGGGGAGGCGGTCCCGAAGCTCCTGCACTTCTCGGCGGGTGTGCTCAGCGGTCTGCTGACGTATGATCTCGGTGCGCGGCTCTGGCAGCCGAGGGTGGGACTGGCAGCGGCGGCGGTGGTGGCCTCCACCCCGTTGATGCTGTGGGTCGGAGGGAGCAGCTACACCGATCTCTGGATCGTTCTGTTTGTGCTAGGTGCCGCGGGGTCTCTGCTGCGCCTTCACCCCCTCTCACAGAAGTGGGCGATGATAGCGGGGTTGCTGGCAGGTGCAGCCGTGGGGGTCAAGGTCACGGCATTCGTTGTAGTACTCCCTATGGCGGCACTTGTCCTCATGAGACCAGCGGAATCCTCGCGTGCCGGCCGGTGGCGCGTGGTCGTCCCTCTTGGCCTCGGGTTCCTGTTGGGTGGCTCGTTCTGGTATTGCCGTGCATGGTTGCTGACAGGCAACCCGGTGTTCCCCATGCTGAACGCGGTGTTCAAGAGTCCCTACTGGGATGCAACAAACTTCAGATTCAACATGGACGTGTTCGGCATGGGCACCGGGCTGCGAGATGCTCTGCTGCTCCCATGGAGGATAACCTTCCACCCGCAACGGTTCGTCGAGAGCGGAGACATCGGAGTGGCCTATCTGTTCCTGCTGCCGGTGGCCATGCTTGCCGCGGCGCGCCGGCAGGTTCCGGTCTGGATGTGGGGAGGCGTTCTTGCCGCGGGGTTGTTGTGGTTTCTGATCAACCAGTACGTCCGGTACTTCCTCCTGGTCCTGCCGTTTGCCGCACTTGCCGGAGCCGCGGGGCTGCTGGCTGATCGAGGATCTCTCGGCCGGTGGAAGCTGCTGGTTGCGTCTCTGGCCTTGGGAGTCACCGTTGGCATAGGAGGGTGGATAGCAGCGGGCCCGTCTCGTTTTCCGATTGAAGTGGCGCTGGGACGCATCTCACGGACTGCGCATGTCGCTGTGCGTGTCGCCGGATACAGTGTGGCCGAGTACGCGCAGCACTCGCTTCCCAGATCAGCCCGTATCTACGGCGTGGGCGTACCGCAGCCGTTTTACTACGATCGTTACTTCGTTTCCAGTGCGTTGCTCGGTCGAATGATCAGCCCTGCGCTTCGAGGGCGCGTCCTGCGTGCCCGCTCGGGGGCGGAAGCAGAGCGGATCCTGTCTGAGTTCGGCTATACGCACGCGGTCGTGAACCGAGAGCACGATTCGGTCGTGCGGCGGCGCACAACCGGTAGTTGGGCTTCTAGAGAAGCGTTCTGGGAGGAAGGCCCGCGGCTGGAGTTCGCGTACAGGGAGTACTACCTCTTCGGTCTGGGTTCGGACTCCGGGGGCGGTCCTCGCGTTCGGGGACGTGACTTGCTGCAGAACGGCGGCATGTCGGGCGAGGTGGGTGCCCCGCCGGCCGGATGGGACAGGCATGGGCCCGTGAGCCTGGAGCCGGCAGGGCCCGGAATCGCCGGGACGCACGCGCGCATCGCCCCAAGCGGATACATCGTGCAACGGCTCACGGTGACGCCGGATCGGTTGTATGTGCTTGAGGCGGAAATACGCGGGGCCTCTTCGTCCACGTCCGCCAGGCTGTTCATCCAGTGGTTCGACAAGGGTGGCAGGGTGATGGATTACACCACGTGGCGACAGGTGACGGTCGGGCCCGGTTGGACACGCTACGCCATGGCCTGCGCGGCCCCGCGCACGGCACGCAGCGCCCAGGTCTGGTTGATCGCCGCGGAGGGAGGCGATGTGGAATTCGACAACGCGGCCTTCTATGAACTGCGGTGAGCCTAGGGCCGTTGCGGAGATCACGCGGATTCGTACTAGAGAGTCCTCATGAGTGAGGATCACCAACAGATGCCTGGGGCGAAGTCAGGCGACCACTTAGGGGAGGACCGCAGTCAGGGCCAGATAGTGCTGGGCTGGTTCCTGCTGGCCTGGGCGGTGTTCCTGGTCTGGCACTATGCTGCGGTTGTCCTGAAGGTACGGTCGGTCCCGGAGTTACTGGGGCTGATGTTGCTGGCGACCGTGCTGGTTGTCGGCGTGCCGGGTGCTCTGTTGGCGCGCCTGGAGCGGCGGCGCGGAAGGACTTGATTAGGGAAGTGGCTGCCTGAGGGGCTCTGGCCGTGATCGCTTTTGCATGCAGTTCAGAACTTGACCGATATCGGGAGGACGGGTGGTGCGATGGGGCGAATGGAATCAGCCATCTACCAGCCGAGCGCGGCCTTCGAATGAATACCAGGGGTTGCTCTCTGGGTCTCAACTTGAATGAGGACACCCTCTCCGACCGACGACAACGATGAGGATGCCGTCAACCGTAGCGCTCCAGCCTACTAGCAACACGCCCGCTCTGCGCGAGACCCCCTTGTGCTCCCGATGGGACGCCATCGTTGTGTTGCTCATGGCTTGCGCGATTGGCTACCAGCTTCTCCTCCCACCCATCGTTGGCTTGGCCGACAATGGGGACTTTGAGCGCCTCATGGGGCGCGTCGGTCTCCAGTACACTGTGCGGGACTATAACGACAAGTACTTCAGCTACATCAACGGCAGGTTCAAGGTAGGGGAGCCGTGGTGGGACAGCGGGGTGATTTCGTCGCAACAACCCCTCCTGGAAGTCGCGCTGGCGGTCAACCGGGTGCTCTCGAAGGACGGGTTCTTGGATCTGCGAGTCATAGGCGCCGTGAACGCTGTGTTCTTCCTGGGGAGTGTGTGGCTTGCCCTTCACGCCAGTCGGTCCCTCTCGATTGCTTCGCGGGCTGTACTCCTCGGACTTGTGGCACTGATCTTCACGGACGTTGGATACGTGGCCTACTTCAATTCCATCTACAGCGAGCCCGCGAGTCTCATCTTCTTCGTTCTGACCCTTGCAGCATCGCTTCTCGCCATAACGTCCTTGCGACCGAGCCTCTGCCTTCTGGCGTTCTACTCGGTGGCCGCCGCCCTCTTCATCAGCGCGAGAACTCACAACAGCACGCTCGGGTGGCTATTGGCTCTTTGGGGAGTGCGCTTGTTCTGGCGCTGGCCCAAACCGTCATGGCGCCTTGGGGTCCTATCTGCGGCCACTGCTTTGGTCGCCTTCTCCTATTGGCACTACCTCGCTACACCTACCTACATCCGCGAGGCGTACCTGTACAACGCCGTCTTCTCTGGGATCTTGAGGAAGTCGCCCTCGCCGGAGGAAGACCTGTCGGCGCTGGGGCTCGACCGTCGGTTGGCCATTCTGGCGAACACGAACGCCTTCCAGCCCGGTTCACCCATTCGGGATTCCGAGTTCGCAGGCGCTTTCTTCGGGTCGGTAAGGCAGAGTAGCATCGTCCGGTTCTACGTAACCCATCCCGGCCGACTCCAGCGAGCGGCGGCCCGCCAGGCTCGCTACGCCTTTCTCACCAGGCCACGGGGACATGGTAACTTCCTGAAGGAAAGCGGCTATCCGCCTCGGGCCCGAAGTCAACGGTTTGCTGTCTGGAGCAATCTGAAGGCACGCTGTCCAGTCAACTTGGGATTTCTTGTCGGCTTCTTCGTTGTCCAACTTGGGGCGGGGGTGGTGGTCCAAAGGCGGTCTGCCAGCACAACCTCACGATTGCTGGCGGAGCTCTTCGTCATTCTCGGTCTCATGGCGGCTGTGCAGTACGTTACGAAGTTCATGGGTGACGGCCAGCTTGACACCGGAAGGCAACTCCACCTGTTCAATGTGCTGATTGACGTGTGTCTCATCTTTGCTGTGCTGTGGACGGTAAATCGGCTCAGGGACATGTTCCTCGCTCCGGCTCGAGGCCCAGGCTCTCGCCTGGCCAACACATGGATGGCTTGGACGATTCGACACGTGCACGGGCGGCGACTGTCGGAGCCCTGATGGTTCCAGCTTGAGGACCGGTG
The DNA here is from genome assembly GCA_031082185.1 of bacterium. Classification (NCBI taxonomy): domain Bacteria; species bacterium. The sequence continues at coordinate 74,774 of JAVHLI010000009.1, forward strand.
TGGCGCAGATCCTGATCATCTTGGTCACGTTTGGGATGCCCGGGGCAGCGATCTGGGGTCTGCAGCGCCGCTGTGGACATGGTGCTGCCCTGTCGGGCCTTGTGTTGCTGGCATCAGCCTGTACCCTGTTCCTCACCGCCTCGGCGGGTGTCCTTGGAGCACTGGTTGTCACGATCCTGCTTTGGGTCGCGGCATACGGGTACGGCGCGCTGGCGGCCGGGTGGCTGGATCTCGAGGATGTGCGCAGTTCGTGGGAGAGCATTCCGCTTGTTGCCGCCGTGGGACTGGCGGTCTTGGTCCTGCTCGTGACCCTCTCCGGCGTTGCAGACGCGCTGAATCGGGCGGCGATCACCGCCATCTTCCTGCCCGGAGTCGTCCTGGCCGTTCTCTACGCGCAGCGGTTGCCTGCGCTTAACCGGCCCGCGATGCTGGACACCGCGGGCTCGCCTGCTGCAGTCTGGTGGTGGGGCCTGGCAGTGCTGATGCTGATAGGTATGGTCGGCGCCGTGGCGCCCGAGGTGCGCCATGACGCTCTGGGAATGCACCTCCCCATTGCTCGCGAGTTCGCCGTGCAGCGGGCGATTGTGGAGATGCGGCAGCAGATCCAGAGCTACTTCCCCTTGAACGCGCACGTCCTCTATTCCGCTGGCATGCTCTTTGTTCCGGGCGAAGCGGCGCCCAAGCTCATGCACTACGCAGCGGGCGTGCACGTCAGCCTGCTGGCGTACGGTCTGGGGGCCAGATTGTCAACACCCTGGGTCGGCCTGGCGTCCGCGGCGATCTTCGCGAGCACACCCCTCGTCTACTGGACCGGGGGAACCGCCTACACCGACCTATGGTCGGTGCTCTTCGCCACCGCGGCCCTAGCCGGTTTGGCCTGCTTCGCCTCTCGCCCAAACCATAGGCGGGCCCTCGTAACAGGGCTGCTGGCAGGCACTGCCGTCGGATTCAAGCTGATCAGCATGGTAGTCGCCATCCCCGTTGCGGTGGCGCTGCCCCTCATCGGGGGCCTGTCGTTCCCGCGGCTGAAGGTGCGTCTGAGCCTGCTCGGAGCGTTCACGCTCGGGGCGGTGGTGGCCGGCTCTTTCTGGTATGGGCGGGCATGGGTGTTGACTGGAAACCCTGTGTTCCCGATGCTCAACGCCGTCTTCAAGAGCCCCTACTGGCCCGCAGAGAACACCAGGTTCAACATGCACCTCTTTGGCATGGGCACGTCGGTGTGGGATCTCGTGCGTCTGCTGTGGAACCTCAGTCTGCATCCCAACCGCTTCGTCGAGGATGGAAGCATCGGACTGATCTACCTGGTCCTGCTCCCGTTTGCGCTGTGGGCGATCGTTCGCAGGCTAGTCGCTCCGTGGGCATGGGGGATACTTCTGACTGGCGGGCTGCTGTGGTTCTTCAACGCGCAGTACCTCCGGTATCTACTGCCTTTGCTTCCCCTCGCAGCGATCATTGGATCAACTGGGCTGCTGGGAAAGGCCACGCCCGGCAGCACCGCTTTCCGTGCAGGTCTTGTTCTGGCGGCGGCCGTCATGGTGACAGCCGCCACCTGGGTCACCTCCGGACCTCCCGACTTCCCGATCGCCGTTGCGCGTGGCAGCATCGCCAGGTCCGATTATGCGGCGGCGCACGTCGCAGGCTTTCGGGTCGCGGAGTATGCCAGACGCTCGCTTCCGCAGTCAGCGCGGATCTTTGGCGCGGGCGAGGACATGGCGTTCTACTACGAGCGCTTCTTCGTGCCCATCTCGTGGCTCGGACGGCTCTTCGACCCAGCGCTTCCGGACGCGGTACTCGGCGCCCGCACGGGCTACGAGATCCAGACCATCCTGAGGCAAGCCGGGTTCAGCCACCTTGTGCTGAACCGGGACTACCCGGTGATTGCCCAATGGCGCCACCCGGACGGGTGGCTGGCCAGAGAGGCGTTGTGGGAAGATGGCCCGCGGCTTGAGCACGCTCACGGCGAGTACTACCTCTTCCAGTTATCCGCGCCGCGTGGAACCGAAGTACGGCGCGGCAAGGAGCTGCTTCGAAATCCGGAGATGGCGCCCGGTCCCGCGGGTGCACCGGCGGGATGGGACCGTCATGGTACGGTACGTCTTGCGCAGGCAGCCGGCGGCCCGGAAGGGGCGGGCATGCGCGTATGGCTTGGTTCTGGAGCCTACCTAGTGCAGCGAGTCGCCGCTACCCCTGACACGCTGCACGCCTTGGAGGCTGGGATCCGGTCGGCGGGCTCTTCGGCTACCGCCCGGCTCTTCATCCAGTGGTTCGGCGAGGGCGGCAAAGTGCTGGACTACGCCACCTGGCGGCGGGTGACGGTTGGTCCCGGCTGGAAACGCTACGCCATGGCCTGCACGGCCCCGCGCACCGCACGCAGCGCCCAGGTCAGGTTGATCGCGGATCAGGGAAGCGAGGTAGAATTCAGCAAAGCGCAGTTCTACACGCTGCGGTAAGCCATACGAGCCACATGCGAGATGTGATGAACTCCGCGGGTTGCAGTGATGAAGAGATGAACCTTCGCCTGATGTCCGGGGCGCACCGGTACCACGCGTGGATCTATGAGCAGCTCAGGCCGCACCTTCGCGGCCACCGGGTCCTCGAGGTGGGGGCGGGTGTTTGGAACCTCACGGTGCACCTCCTCCGAGGCGGGTATGACGTCACGTGCACGGACGTCAACGAAGGCAGCCTCAGGGAACTCGCGGCGAGGGTGCCGGGCGTGCGGACCGTGGCGGACGATCTTGCCCGCGCGAGCATGGCCGAGCGGTTCGATGCCGTCGTCTGTGTCAATGTACTGGAGCACATCCAGGACGATATCGGTGCCCTCCAGAACGCGCGGCGGATGCTCGATGAGGCCGGCCGGCTGCTCCTCATCGTGCCGGCGGCGAGACCGCATTCGGGTCTCTGGATGAGGCGGACGGTCATTGCCGCCGTTACTCGCGCCCCAGGCTGGCGTCGGCGCTTAAGAATGCAGGCTACGAGATCCTGGAGATGCGGTACATGAACATGGTGGGACTGATCGGCTGGTGGTGGGAAGGGAAGGTACTGCGGCGCCGCGTGCACCGCCCGGGGCCGCTGGGGGTGTTCGACCGGATCGTGCCGGCTTTGAAGATCATCGAGCGCATTCTGCCCCCGCCCTTTGGGCTGTCGCTGGTGGCGGTGGCTCAGCCTTCTCGCATCCTCCCCGGGCACTCCGTGCGGGGTCGCTGACAGATGGCACCTGAGCCGGGTACCATGACCACGATCATCATCCCCGCCTACAACGAGGAAGAGGGCCTGTCCGTCGTGCTGGAGGGGCTGCAGGCACTGCCGGCCGATACGTTCGAGATCGTCGTTGTAGACGACGGGTCCACCGACAGGACGGCCGAGGTGGCGCGCGGGTTCCGGTGCCGCCTGGTTGCGCACGCCCGGAACCGGGGCAAGGGCGCTGCCATACGAACCGGCGTGGCCCACGCCAGGGGTGAGAAGATCGTCCTCATTGATGCGGACGGGACCTACCCCACGGAAGTGGTTCCCGGCATTGCCAAGGCGCTGGATGAGTACGACCTGGTAGTCGGCTCGCGGAGCCTGGGCCAGCAGCACATCCCGACGTTCAACCGGATCGGCGGCTTCCTGTTCCGGGCGGCGATCCGCCTGCTCTACGGCTTCAAGGGGCACGATCCGCTCACGGGACTCTACGGCATCAGGAAGGGTCCCATGGAACGGATGCGGCTCGGCGAGACCGGGTTCGGCGTCGAGTCCGAGATCGCCATCAAGGCGGCCCGCATGGGGCTGAGGATTCTCGACCTGCCCATAGAGTACCGCGGGCGCATCGGCAGGGCCAAGCTCCACCCCCTGCGGGATGGGTACAGGATCCTGAGGACGATTCTCGGCTTCATAATGCTCTACAACCCAACCGTGACGTTCATCCTTCCGGGCCTGGCATGTCTCGTGTTGGGCGTGGCGTTGATGGGGGTGCTCCTCCTGGGGCCGGTGGAGCTCGGCCGGATCGCCTTCGGCATGCACACCACCCTGATAGCCGTCATGCTCGGGCTGGTTGGCTCCCAGGCGATCGTCTTTGGGGTGGCCGTGAAGCTGTATGCTCTGGCGCACAAGTTCACGATGGGCGATCTGGTGACCGATCTGGCCATGCGTCCCGGAGTGCGGAAGGCGCTGGCGGCGTCGGGGCTGCTCTCGGTTGGTGCCGGCATCGCCTACGGGTTCCGGCTGGTCATGGACTGGGTGCAGGGCGGCTTCGGCGACTTCGTCCGTACGCAGGAAGCCGAGCTCGTGTCGTTCCTGGTGATCTTCGGGTTCCAGCTTCTGCTTTCGGCCGGGTTCATCGTAATATTCGCGGAGGAGCTGCGCAGCAGAGATGAGTGATTGCATGGGGGTGATCGGCGTGGCGCCGACACCACCGGCCCCACAGCAGCCTGAATGCCCAGATCCCATAGGGCGCATGGGGGAACGGCTGGCGTCCCAGTGCCACGGATGAACGGCCAACCTACACCCTGGTTGGTACTTCCCGCGGCATCTGCCGGCACTGGTCGTGTGGCGGCTGAGCCGGGTATCTGGTATCGTATTCCGTGCACCTCGATCTGTCGCTCCACCGGGAGGGGATCGGGACATGGCGTCCCGGCATGAGGACTGGCTGGGCCAGGCCGAACGTGACCTTCAGAGCGCCCGCTGGCAGGCTTGAGGGAGGACGCGGAGCATGCGCTCCATTGTGGAGAAGCGATCCTACGGTTCTGTCACGGTCTTCTGGCTGGATAGGGCCGAGGCGCTGCGGCGGCTGCGCGAGGCGGCCGGCAAGGCCATCACCGCTCGTCCCGAGGTGCTGGCGATCCACCTGTTCGGCTCCCTTGCCGAGGGCCGGGCCGTGCCCGGAAGCGACGCCGACCTCCTGATCCTGCTCGAGCGATCCGACCGGCGGTGGCTGGACCGTCCGCTCGACTACTCGTCGTACTTCGAGGGCCTGGGGCTGCCGGTTGAGTTGCTCTGCTACACGGTGGAAGAGGCCGAGGCGAATCCCGTGGCCAGGCGCGCGATGGAGCGAGGGCTGCTGCTGGCCGAGCGCCCGGATTGACGCGAACGCTCAGAGCGGGCGTGTGAGGGGGTAGCATTGCTTTCCGAGAGCACGGTTCGCCTCGACGTCGTCATCCCTGTCTACAACGAGGAGGCCAAGATCGAGGCCTGCCTGGCGGCGCTGGTGCCATTTCTCGACGCCCGCTATCCCGGCGCGTACCACGTGGTGGTGGCCGATAACGGCTCCACCGACCGGACCGCCGAGGTCGCTGAAGGCCTCTCCGCGCGGTGGCCCCAGGTGCGGTGCCTCTGCATCCCGGAGAAGGGGCGCGGTCGCGCCCTGCGCGCGGCATGGCTGGCATCCGAGGTGCAGGTCGTGGCCTACATGGATGTGGACCTCTCCACCGACCTGACCGCGCTCCCGCCCCTGGTCGAGCCACTGCTGGAGGGCCGCGCCCATGTGGCCACCGGGACGCGGCTGCATCCCGGGAGCAGCATCGAGCGGAGCCCCCTGCGCGAGGTGCTCTCCCGCGGCTACAACCTGATGATCCGCCTGCTGTTCCCACGGCGCCGGTTCTCCGATGCCCAGTGCGGGTTCAAGGCGCTCAGCCAGCAGGCGGCGCAGCAACTAGTCCCCTTGGTTCGGGACAACGCCTGGTTCTTCGACACCGAGCTGCTGTTGCGTGCAGAGCAGTTCGGCTATCGTATCCACGAGGTGCCGGTTGTCTGGATAGAAGGTCGTGACAGCCGGGTCCGGATCGCTCGCACGGCCTGGGAGGACGTCAAGGGGCTTCTGCGCGTGCGGTTCACCCGGGCCGGCGGCGATGCGCGACTGCGCGGTCCGCGCGCTTGACACCCTTCTTCCGCCCATATTAGACTAGGCCGTGGCTCGCTCGCCGGGTGACCGTCGCGGTCCCCGGCGTTATTGACGCGCCCCCGGATCGAGCAGAGACCGCGCAGAGACCGGACTAGAGAGGGTTGCATGAAGACCGTCATCCCGACCGCTGCCGAGATTGACCGCCGTTGGCACCTGATAGATGCCGACGGTAGGGTGCTGGGCCGGCTGGCCACGCGCGTCGCTACGCTGCTGCGCGGTAAGCACAAGCCCACATTCACGCCGCATATTGACGTCGGCGACTTCGTCGTGGTTGTGAACGCCGCAGGCGTGCGCCTGACCGGGCGCAAGCTGCAGCAGAAGCGTCAGTACCGGCACTCGGGCTATCCGGGCGGCCTCAAGGAGATTACCTACGAGGTACTGATGAAGACGCGTCCCGAGCGGGCGATCACCGAGGCGGTCCGCGGGATGCTGCCCAAGACCCGGCAGGGGCGCCAACTGATCAAGAAGCTCAAGGTCTACCGAGGCCCGCAGCACCGACAGCAGGCCCAGAAGCCGGCGCCGCTGGCCTGGTAGCAGAGGGAGCGAGGGAGTCCACGTGGCAGGTGTGCAGGTAGTCGCGATGACGTCAGGCAGCCGGAAGACGGCGGTCGCACGGGTGCGCCTGATCCCCGGCGCAGGCAAGGTCACGATCAACGGCAAGGAGCTGAACGCCTACTTCCCGACCTCCCCGCTGCAGGTGATGGTCCGCCAGCCGCTGCTGTCGGCAAAGGCCGAGGACCGTTTCGACGTGATCGTGAGCGTGGCCGGTGGCGGTTTCTCCGGGCAGGCCGGGGCGGTACGCCACGGCATAGCACGGGCACTGCTGAAGGCGGACGAGACGCTGCGCCCGGCGATGCGTCAGGGAGGGTTCCTGACGCGGGACCCGCGCGAGAAGGAACGCAAGAAGTACGGACTCAAGCGCGCGCGCAAGGCCGGTCAGTACAGCAAGCGCTAGAGACGTCAAGGCCGCCACGACCACCGGTGCCGGCGGTGGGCTTCGGCCCCCGGCCCGCGGGCGTGGCGGTTCTGCACAGAAAGCCCTGATGGTACTGACTATATAGAGAGCGCCGCGAGTCGCCACCAATGCCGATACGAGCCCTGGACCTGCTGGACATCGCCATCGTGACGGCGCTGATCTATCAGGTCCTTTGGCTCGTGCGCGGGACGCGGGCGGTGCAGCTCTCGACCGGGCTGGCGGTGCTCTTCGTGGTCTACACCGCCAGCAGGCTCCTCAAGCTGAACACGCTGCAGTGGGTGCTTTCCTACCTGGGCGTGGTCATCCCGATCGCCGTTCTCGTGATCTTCCAACCGGAGTTGCGGCGCATGCTGGAGCAGCTCGGCCGCGGCGGGGTGTTCGTTTCGGGGCTGGGCCCGGGGTTGGGACGCGAGGAGACGATCCGGCTCGTGAACGACGTGGCGAGGGCGTGCCGCGTTCTGGCGAGCCGCAAGACGGGCGCGCTGATCGTACTGGAGAGGCGCACGGGTCTCAACGACGTCATCGAGTCGGGAATCAAGATTGACGGGCTGGCGTCGGTGCAGTTGTTGATCACGACGTTCTTTCACAACACGCCGCTACACGACGGGGCCGTCGTGATCCGCGGTAACCGGCTGATGGCGGCCGGCTGCCTGCTCCCCCTCAGCGAGAGCCCGCTCCTCAGTCGGACCATGGGTACCAGGCACCGCGCGGCTGTGGGGATCAGCGAGGTCACCGATGCCGTGGCGGTGGTCGTTTCCGAAGAGACCGGCTTGATCTCGTTGGCGCGCTCCGGCGCTTTGAGTCCCCCTCTGTCCGAAGAGGAGTTGAAGGTGACGCTCCTGGGATTGCTGGCCCATGGTGGGCCGCGCGGGCCGGCCCTGTGGCCTTGGCGCCGGACCCAGGCGGACTCGTGAAAGCCCGCCTCGCCGCCCTGCTTTCCGAGCGCACGCGGCTGCTGCTGCTGTCGCTGGCGATCGCGACCGCGATGTGGCACTACGTGGGAAGCGCGCAGGGCCCCAGGCCCGAGCCTGCAATGGTGGCCTCGCTGGTCGTCCGCAACGTGGAGGTGACCTTCACGGAGCTGCCTCCCGATCTTGTGGCAACGGCGCAACCGCGAACCGTGGACCTGGAGATCCGCGGACCGACCCCTGCCGTGCTGTCGGTGAAGCCCTCCGACGTGCGCGCGATCGCGCCTGTGGGTGCCATGGACCCCGGGATGTACCGCGTGACGATCAATGTGCCGGTGCCACCCGGGGTCACCCTGGCTCAGGCGTCTCCTCCGGTCGTGATGGTCACGATCGCGCGGCCCTAGAAAGGCATGGCACAGTTGCGGCGGCTCTTTGGAACGGACGGGATCCGCGGGGTTGCCAACGCCGATCTCACTCCGGAACTGGCGTTCCGCGTGGGCCGTGCGGCCGGCGCCGAGTTGGGTGGGGCGGACGCAACGTTCGTCCTGGGCCGCGACACCCGCCTATCCGGCCCGATGCTGGAAGCCGCCCTCGCAGCCGGGCTCTGCTCCGTGGGCGTTCACGTTGGACTGGGCGGCATTCTGACCACGCCGGCGGTGGCCTACCTGACCCGCGACCTGGGCGCCGCGTGTGGCGTGGTTATCTCCGCATCGCACAACCCGGTTGAGGACAACGGCATCAAGCTCTTTGGCGGTGACGGTTTCAAGCTGCCGGACGCGCGCGAGGCCGCCATCGAAGCCCTTCTCGACCGCGACGACCTGCCCCGCCCGACCGGCACCGCCATGGGAACGATCGGGGCGATCCCGGACGGCGTGGACCGCTACATGCGTCACCTGGCCGACCTCTCCACCGGCGGGCTGGACGGGATGAAGATCGTGGTGGACTGCGCCTTTGGGGCCGCGGTGCGCGTGGCACCGCGATTGTGGGAGATGCTGGGCGCCGACGTAGTGATCCTCCACGGCGAGCCCGACGGTTCCCGGATCAACGTCGCATGTGGCTCCACAGATCTGGGTCCGTTGAGGCAGGCCGTGCTGGCTTGCGGCGCCGACGTTGGGTTCGCGCACGACGGCGACGCCGACCGTGTGCTGGCGGTGGACGAACTGGGCGAAGACGTGGACGGGGACGCGCTGATGGGTATCTGCGCGCTGGACCGCCACCGCCTGGGCACTCTGGCCGGCGGGATCGTGGTGGCCACCGTGATGAGCAACCTGGGCCTGGAGCAACGCCTGGCGCAGGAGGGGATCCGGCTGGAGCGGGCCCCGGTGGGCGACCGCTATGTGTTGGAGCGCATGGTGGAGACCGGCGCCACCCTTGGGGGCGAGCAGAGCGGGCACCTGATCTTCCTTGATCAGGCCACAACCGGGGATGGCCTGGTGACCGCGATCGCGCTGACCAATGTGATGTCCGCGACCGGGCGCCGGCTCTCCGAGCTGCGGGCGGGGATCCCGCGTCTTCCCCAAGTGCTGGTGAACGTGCGCGTGCGCGCGCGCAACGGCTTGATTGACGCGCCGGAGGTGGAGGAGGCCGTGGCTGCGGCCGAGGCCAGGCTCGCTTCGCGCGGCCGTATCCTGGTGAGGCCGTCGGGTACTGAGCCCCTGGTCCGTGTCATGGTCGAGGCCGCCAGTCACGAGGAAGCCCGTGCAGTTGCAGAAGAGGTCGCGGCGGTTATTGCCGGCCGGCTCGGCGTGCCGTCGTGACGGTTCCGGTTCTCGTAGACATCGCGGCTTCACGGCGGGATCTGTTTGGGACCCAGGCGCACGACGTGGGGTTGGAAGCGGCGCTGCGGTGGGCGCGCGATCGCATCGCCTCGCGCCAACCGGGCTACGTGGTGACGCTCAACGGCTCGCTGCTGGTGCAGGCGGCCCGCGATCCGGCGCTCCGTGCGCTGGTAAACGGCGCCGCGCTTGTTACCGCGGACGGGATCGGGGTGATTCTTGCGGCACGGATTCTGGGAGTGCCGCTTTCCGGGCGCCTGGCAGGGATTGACCTGGCGCTTGCCCTCTGCGCCGGCGCCGCCGCCGCCGGGCACCGTGTCTTCCTGCTAGGGGGCGCGCCGGGCGTGGCTGAGGCCGCTGCCGTGGCGTTGCGACGGCACCATCCGGCGTTGCAGATCGTCGGGACTCACCACGGGTTCTTCGATTACCAGGAGGAAGAGGCGGTGCGCTCGCAGATCCGGCAGGCGCGTCCAGATCTCCTGCTGGTGGCGCTGGGCGCGCCGCGGCAGGAGCGCTGGATGCAGCTCCACAGCGCGGATTTGAGCGTTCCGGTTTCGATCGGGGTGGGGGGCTCCTTCGATGTGCTGGCCGGGCGGGTGCCGCGCGCACCCCGGTGGATGCAGCGGGTCGGTCTAGAATGGCTTTACAGAACTCTGCGCGAGCCGCGGAGGTGGAGCGTCGTGCGCACGATACCGCCGTTGTTCTTGATGGCGATTCGCGAACGATGGCGGCGCGCACGGGATCCGCACATCTGAGGCAAAGGCCGCCTATTTGGAGGCAGGCTATGTGTGGCATCATGGGCTATGTTGGACCGCATCCGGCGTTGCCGATCCTGTTGGACGGGCTGCGGCGGCTGGAGTACCGGGGATACGACTCCGCCGGCGTGGCCCTGCTTGACGGCGGCCGCATCGCAGTGCGCAAGGCCGCCGGCAAGCTCGGCGTGCTCGAGGCGGCGCTGGAGGCCGATCCACCCGCCGGCCGCGTCGGCATCGGCCACACGCGCTGGGCGACCCACGGTATCCCAAGCCATGCCAACGCTCACCCCCACGGCGACTGCACCGGGCGGCACGTTGTTATCCACAACGGCATCATCGAGAACTACCTGCCTCTCAAGGAGCGGCTGGAGGCGGAGGGACACCGGTTCCGGTCGGACACCGATACCGAGGTGCTCGCACACCTGATCGAGTCCGCGCATGCGCATCTGGCGGCCGACCGGCCGGACCGGCTGGAAGCCGCCGTCAGGGAGGCTTTGCACCAGGCGAGGGGGGCCTACGCGGTCGTCGTATTGAGCGCCGACCATCCCGATCACATCGTGGCTGTCCGGATGGTCAGCCCGCTCATCATTGGTGTCGGGGACGGCGAGATGCTGCTGGCCTCTGACATCCCGGCCCTGCTCCCGTACACGCGCGACGTGGTCGTGATCGGAGACGGCGAGCTGGCCGTTATCAGGTCGGATGGTATGGCGATCTCCGACCTGGAGGGACGGACTGTAGCACGCCCGGTTCAGCGCATAACCTGGGACGCGACGATGGCCGAGAAGGGCGGGTTCGCGCACTTCATGCTCAAGGAGATCTACGAGCAACCGCGCGCCCTACACGAGACGGTCATGGGCCGGCTGGACCTTGACGACCGGGTCGAGCTGGATGGGGTGTCGTTTCCCGAGGGCTTCGTCGAGCGCCTGGACAAGATCTGGATCGTTGCCTGCGGCACCGCCTTTCACGCCGGGCTTGTGGGCCGGTGGACGATCGAACACCTGGCCCGGGTGCCGGTTGAGGCGGACCTGGCATCTGAACTGCGCTACCGCGATCCGCTGATCGAGGGAACCACGCTGGCCGTGGCCATCAGCCAGTCCGGGGAGACGGCCGACACGCTGGCGGCGTCGCGCGAGGCGCGCGCCCGCGGCAGCCGCGTGCTGGCGGTAACCAACGTGGTGGGCAGCACCCTGGCACGCGAAGCCGACGACGTGCTTTTCGTCCGCGCCGGGCCGGAAATCGCGGTTGCGTCCACGAAGGCCTACACCACAATGCTGGCGGCGCTGCAGATGCTGGTCGTTGACCTGGGCGTCCGCCGGGGGACGCTCTCGCCCGCGCGGGCGTCGGCGCTGATCGCCGGGCTGCGCCATCTTCCGGTGCTGGCGCAGGAGATCCTTTCCAACACAACCCAGATTGAAGCCCTGGCCCAACGCCTCGCTGGGGCCGAGCACGCGTTCTTCATCGGCAGGGGGCTCGACTACGCGGTGGCCATGGAGGGTTCGCTCAAGCTCAAGGAGATCTCTTACCTGCACAGCGAAGCGCTGGCCGCAGGCGAGCTCAAGCACGGCACGTTGGCGCTGGTCACATCACAGACCCCGGTCTTCGCGCTCGTGACGCAGCGCGCGGTGTTCGAGAAGACGGTCTCGAACATCCAGGAGGTGCGTGCCCGCGGCGCGGAGGTGATCGCCGTCGCCTTCGACGACGACCAGGAGATAGGCCGGTACGCCGACACCGTGCTGCGCATCCCTTCCGTAGATGAGATACTGGCGCCGGCGCTGGCGATCATTCCGCTCCAGTTGTTTGCCTACCACGTGGCCGTGCTGCGCGGCCACGACGTTGACCAGCCAAGGAACCTGGCAAAGAGCGTGACGGTCGAGTAGGGAGGAAGGGGTGCCGGGCCGAACCGGTCCCCCCGTGGGGGTGCGAAGATGGCGATTGACCAGGAGTTCCTGCAGGTACTGGCGTGTCCGGTGGATCACGCTGCTGTAGTGCGCGACGGCGATCGCATCGTCTGCACCGCCTGTGGGCGCCGGTATCCGATCCGGCAGATTGAGGGCGCGGAGATCCCCATCATGCTGGCCGACGAGGCGGAGCTGCCGGGGTGAGGGTGCTCGGACTCGGGACCGACATGGTCGAGGTGGATCGAATCGAGCGCGCGGTTGCCCGCTGGGGTGAAGCGTTCGTCTGTCGCATCTACACTACGGCGGAGATAGAACGCGCGCGGCCCCTGCTGGTCCGCGGGCCGCGGCTGGCCGCGCGCTTCGCGGCCAAGGAGGCGGTGATGAAGGCCCTCGGCGTCGGCCGGCGGGGGATGGCGTGGCGCGAGATAGAGATCCTAAACGACGATCAAGGACGGCCGCTTGTGTGCCTGCACGGCGGCGCACAGCGTATTGCCGACCAGCAGGGCGTGGTCAGCGTGTTGGTCACGCTCTCCCACACGCACGACCACGCCGTGGCCAGCGCGGTGGCGCTGGGTAACTGAGGGGAAATAGAAGAGGAGCGCTCGCTTCTTCCGACTTTTCACCGTCTTCAGTCGCGTCGCCGGTTCGTACCGCTCGGTAGGCTATTCTCGGGAGTTACCTCCTGAGAAGACCGTCCGGCTTTCTGAGTCCACGTGCGCGACGTTTGACTCGGCTACTTTGCCGTTGGGCTTGCGCTCCTCTAGCCGGGAATCTACCACCGGCATCCAGGTCCGTCAATCCCCAACGGCCGTTCCCGGGCTGTGGATAATGTGGACAAGATCCGAGAGGAAACCGGCGGCAGCGGCAAGAAACCACGCAGCGGTATAGCCGGAGGCGACGCTTGAGACTACCAACGAGCGAAGAGATGGCCGCGCTCGACCGACGGGCGGCCGAGGAGTTCGGTGTGCCGACTCTGCTCCTCATGGAGGCGGCGGGCCGCGCCGTGGCCCAGGCGGCCGCGCGGCTGGCAGGACGCGGCGGCGAGCGGGCCGTCGTGGTCGCGGGGAAAGGCAACAACGGTGGTGACGGGCTGGTCGCCGCCAGAGTCCTGCAGGCGGCCGGGTGGCGGATCCTTGTGGTGCTGCTCGCCCGTGATGCCGAGGTCAGCGGCGACGCCGCGGTGAACCTCCAGGTCGCGCGCCGCTCCGGTGTGGAGATCACCAACCTCGACAGCACCGCGATGCCCGGCCTGCGGGCGGTGCTCGCAGGTGCGGACTTGATTATCGACGGTCTTTTCGGGACCGGGTTTCGCGGCCCGGCGATCGGCCTCGCCGCCAAGACGATCGAGGCTATCAACGCCTGCGGCCGGCCGGTTCTGGCAATAGACATCCCTTCCGGAGTGAACGGTGACACCGGCGCCGTGGACGGCCACGCCGTGCGCGCCACCGCAACCGTGACGATGGGACTCCCCAAGGCAGGGCTCGTTCTTGTCCCGGGCGCCGTCCACGCCGGACGCATCTGGGTGGCCGACGTAGGTCACCCGCAGCGCCTGATCAACGATCCCGGGATCCTAACCGCCCTGGTCACCCGCGGCATGGTGGATGCGGCGATTCCCCTGCGCCGCCTCGACGCGCACAAGGGCGACGCCGGGCGGGTCCTGGTGGTTGCCGGCTCTATCGGGCACAGCGGCGCCGCGGTCCTGACGGTGCTCGGGGCGCTGCGGGCAGGCGCCGGGCTGGTGACGCTGGGCGTGCCCGGCGCGATCTACCCGATTGTGGGCCCGGCGATCATCGAGGGGATGCCGCTGCCGCTTACCGACTGCGACGGCGCGCTGGCAGCCGAGGCCGCCGGCCAGGTCATGGACCTGGCGGGTTCGGCCGATGTCGTGGCGTGCGGGCCGGGCATCTCGCGACTCCCCGGGCCGGCGGCCGTTGTGCAACGCCTGATCGCGGAATGTCCTCTTCCGTTGGTCCTGGATGCCGACGCCCTGACCATCCTGGCGGGTCTCCCCGGGGAGCTGCCCGCCGGCAGGGCCGCGCGCATCCTGACACCGCATCCCGGCGAGCTGGCGCGGTTGCTGCAGTGCACCGTGGACGAGATCCAGCGACACCGGCTGCAGGCGGCGCGCGCGGCAGCCGGACGGTTCCGGGCAGTGGTTGTCCTGAAGGGGGCCCGCACCGTCGTCGCCGATCCCACCGGGGCCGCGTTCGTGATTCCGACCGGCAATCCGTCCATGGCCGCAGGGGGCATGGGCGATGTGCTCTGCGGGGTAATCGCCGCGCTGGTGGGTCAAGGTCTTCCGGCCGCTGCCGCGGCCTGGGCAGGGTCGTACCTGCATGGCCTGGCCGGGGACCGGGCCGCGGCCTCCCGAGGTCCTGTGGGAGTGATGGCGCGCGAGGTGGCGGACGAACTGCCCGGCTCTCTGGCAGCCGTCCGTTCAGGGTCGGTAACCGAGGTGGTTACCCGGCTGGGATTGGCCGGCTGATGGACGAGCTCGACTCTGCCCTGTCCCGGGCACGGTCGCGAACGTGGGTCACGGTGGACCTGGACGCCGTGGCGCACAACGTGCGCGCAATCCGCTCTCTGCTCCCGGGGAAGACCGCGTTCATGGCGGTGGTCAAGGCGGACGCATACGGCCACGGGCTCGTCCCGGTCGCCGAGGCCGCGCTCTCATCCGGTGCGTCCTGGGTGGGTGTGATGACTCCCGGCGAAGCGGCCGAGCTGCTCGCCGCCGGCGTGCGCGCACGCATCCTGATCCTCGGACCGGTCTCATCCGGCTGGCTGCCGCGCTTCGCGGACTCTGAGTGCAGGCTGACGGTGGGCACGATCCCCGCGTTGGAGGCCGTGCAGTCGCTCGCCGGGAAGGCCAGGTTCCGCGTTCACATCAAGGTGGACACCGGCATGACCCGGATGGGCGTCACCGTGGAGGAACTGGCCGGCCTGCTCAACCGCGTGGATTCCTCGAAGGTGGAGGTGGAAGGCATTCTCACGCACATGGCCTGTGCCAATGCGCCCGACCCCGCGCCGACCCAAGCACAGCTCGCCGCCTTTGAGCGGGCGGTTGCGCTCGTCCGGGAGCGGTTCCCTCTGGCGATCGCGCACGCCGCGGCCAGCGCCGCCACCTTCGCCTATCCAGAGGCCCATCTGGACATGGTGCGCATCGGCATCTCCCTCTATGGCATTGCGCCTGCCCCGCACCTGACCGCTCCCGAGCTACGACCCGTCATGACGCTCTCTTCGCGCGTGACCCGCACGCGGCGCGTTCCTGAGGGGACCCCGGTGTCCTACTGCGGTAATTATCGAACCCCTGGTACCACCACGATCGCCACGGTTGGGCTGGGCTACGCCGACGGCTACCCCCGGCTGCTGGGCAACGTAGGTCAAATGCTCGTGGGTGGCCGCCGCCTGCCGGTGGCCGGCCGCGTGTGCATGGACTACACGATGCTGGACGCGGGCGGCGCGCCGGTCCGGGAGGGCGACGAGGTCATCGTTTTCGGCCCGGGGCTGCCGGTGGACGAGGTTTCCGCGGCCGCGGGCACGATCCCCCACGAGCTGTTCTGCCGCGTGAGCCGCCGCGTGCCGCGCGTCTACCTACGCAATGGGCGGCCGGTGGCGGTGGCCGGTATGGAGGCAGGATGATGCGCGTGGCGTTCCAAGGGGAGCGCGGCGCCTACAGCGAGGCGGCGGCAATCGCCCATTTCGGACCGCTGGAACCCCTGCCCTGCCGGACGCTCGCCGCGGTTTTCGACGCGGTGGAGCGCGGCACCGCGGTTCGGGGAATGGTGCCTGTCGAGAACTCCCAGGCAGGCAGCATCAACGACACCTACGATCTGCTGGTGCGTCATCCCCTGCACATAGTGGGCGAGCACAACCAGCGTATAGAGCACTGCCTGCTGGCCCTGCCAGGCGAGACGCTGGACTCGATTCGCACCGTGCTCTCGCACCCGCAGGCGCTGGCTCAGTGCGACGCGTTCCTGGCTCGCGGTGGGTGGGAGACCGTGGCCACCTATGACACGGCGGGGAGCGCGCAGCTCGTGGCCGTGGATCGCCGCACCGGTGTGGCCGCGATCGCCGGCCGGCACGCGGCCGAGATCTACGGTCTGGAGGTGCTGGCCGAGGGCATCGAGACCAGCCCCCTCAACTACACTAGGTTCCTGGCGCTCTCTCTCACGCCCACGCCTCCTGTCGGCCGCGCCAAGACATCGGTCGTGTTCTCCACGGCCAATGTGCCCGGCGCGCTCTATCGTGCGCTCGGGGCGTTTGCCGAGCGCGGCATCAACCTGACGAAACTCGAATCGCGTCCGCGGCGTGACCGCCCATGGGAGTACCTATTCTACGTGGACATCGAGACGCACCGTGATTCGCCCGAGGGCCGCGCCGCGCTGGACGACCTGGCCCGCGTGTCCGCGTTCCTCCGCGTGCTGGGATCCTACCCAAGGGCAGAGGGTTGAGCGCCGCCTGGCCTCGCGTGGCGCCTGCCGGAGACCGCGGGCTCCTTGTGGAGTTTGCCCCTGAGCTCCCGCCGGATGTGATCGCACGGGTCCACTGCGCCCACCGCCTCCTGGGAGATCTGCCCGGCGTGGTGGAGACGGTCCCAGGGCTCCGGTCGGTGCTGGTGGTATACGATCCGTCGGCGGTCTCCTTTGACGAGATCGCCGGGCGCGCCGAAGCCGCTGCCCGGGCGGCGCAGCCGGTGCCTGCCACGGAAGGGGCCCTGGTGGAGATCCCGGTCATCTACGGCGGCACCGCAGGGCCGGACCTGGAGGCGGTTGCGCTGGCCTGCGGGGTCAGGCAGTCCGAGGCCATCGAGCTGCACAGTGGGACGGACTACTTGGTCTACATGCTCGGGTTCGCCCCCGGCTTTCCATATCTGGGGCTCCTGGCGCCGCAACTGCGCATGCCGCGCCGCCCGACACCCCGTATCCGCGTGCCTGCCGGCAGCGTGGCCGTCGCCGACGCGTTCAGCGGCATCTACCCCCATGATACCGCGGGCGGCTGGCACCTCCTGGGTCGTACCCTGCTGCGCCTGTTCGATCCCAGCAGGGCTCAGCCGTGCCTGCTGCAGCCGGGCGACCGGGTGCGGTTCGTGCCGGTTCCCAACGGTTCCGCAGCATGGGAGGCGACCGCACCGGACGCGAAATCCAGCGGCGTGACGCCCATCAGCCCCTCCGGCCGACCGGTCTTCGAGGTGCTGGAGAGCGGGCTGATGACGACCGTGCAGGACCGCGGCAGGATGGGGTGGCGGAGGTTTGGAGTTCCCTCGTCCGGGGCGCTGGATCTCCCGGCGCTGGACGCGGTCAACGGCGTGCTGGGCAACCTGCCGGGAGCCGCGGCTCTTGAGTTGACGTTTCCCGGCCCGAGGCTGCGCGTTCTCTCCGAGGCCGAGATCGCCGTCGCCGGTGCCGACCTCACCGCCCTGGTCAACCGGACCGCGCTTGACCCGGGGGAGCCGGTTCGTGTGCGTCCCAGCGATCTGCTCGAGTTCGAACCGCCGCGGCAGGGCCAGTGGCTCTACCTGGGGGTGGCCGGCGGAGTGGAGGTGCCGCCGCTGTTGGGCAGCCGTTCTGCCTACGCCCGGGGTGGTCCGGGCGCTCCGCTGGGACGCGCGCTCAGGGCAGGAGATGTTCTCGGGCTGGGAGAAACATGCAACGCCCGGCGCAGGGCCCGACGGCCCGGCGATCCCTTGACAACAAGGAATGGTCCGGTCCGGGTGGTTCTCGGTCCCCAGTCCGGTGCCTTCACGGCCGAGGCGCAGGCGGCCTTCCTGGGCCGGGCGTACACGGCCACCGCGCAGCGCGACCGCAGCGGAACGCGGCTGGCAGGTTCGATCCTGGGACACCGGGCCGGCGCCGAGATAATGTCCGATGGTCTTCTTCCCGGCGCCGTCCAGGTTCCGGCAGACGGCCGGCCGCTGGTGATCCTCGCCGACGGCCCGACGACGGGCGGTTATCCGAAGATAGCTTGGGTGATTGAACCCGATCTGTGCCGCCTCGCTCAGGCCGGGCCGGGAACCGAGCTTCGCTTCGAGGCCGTTGCGGTTGAGGCGGCTCACGCCGTGATCAGAGAGCACGCAGGGGTGGCGTGCCGCACGCGATAGCGAGATAGAAAGGGGGACCCAGTGCAGCTAGGACGCCTGCCACGCATCAAGCTGACCTCACTACCCACGCCACTGGAGGAAGCGCCGTCGCTCTCGGCCTACCTGGGGGGACCGCGCATCCTGTTCAAGCGCGATGACATCACCGGGCTGGCGTTCGGCGGAAACAAGGCCCGAAAGGCCGAGTACCTGATGGGCGAGGCGGTGGACCGCGGCTGCGACGTGGTGATCACCGTGGGCGCGGTGCAGTCGAACCACGCCCGGGCCATCGCGGCCGCAGCACGCCGCCTGGGGCTGGACGCAATCGTCGTGCTGAGCGGCGAGGAGCCGCCGGAGCGGCAGGGCAACCTGCTGCTTGATGTGATCCTCGGGGCGGACGTACGCATCATCAACACCGATGACAACTACGTCCTCATGGGAGTGGTGGAAGACATCGCGCGTGACCTTCGTAGGCAGGGACGCACTCCCTACATCATTCCACTTGGGGGCTCGACCCCGCTGGGCGCGGCGGCGTTTGCCAACGCCGGGCTCGAGCTGCTGGAGCAGCTCAACGGCCGGGGGATCCGCGCCGATGCCATCGTGCACGCCAGCGGCTCGGGCGGTACACAGGCCGGACTCTACACCGCGATGAAGGTCACGCAGTCCGGGATACGCGTGCAGGGCATCAGCGTCGGGCCGACACGAGAGGTCGTAACAAACCGTGTCCGCGGCCTGGCCGAGGAACTGGTCAAGCTCCTGCGCCTCGACTGGAGGCCTCACCCAGACGACATCGTGGTCACGGACGAATACGTGGGCGAGCGGTACGCGGTACCCACACCCGCGGGCCTCGACGCGATCCGCCTGGTGGCCAGGACCGAGGGGATACTGCTGGACCCGGTCTACACGGGCAAGGCCATGGCAGGGCTTGTTGACATGGTCCGGCGCGGGCAGTTCGGGCCGGACCAGACTATTGTGTTCTGGCACACCGGCGGCCAGCCAGCGCTCTTCGCGTACGCCGGGTGGCTCGCCGAGGGATAGGGGGAAACTCCGCTGTCCGGCCGGGCCGCACCCGTTGTCCTCGCCGTGGCGTTCGTGACCGCTGCGCTTGCGGCGCTGCCGGCAGTTGCGGACGAGGCGCTGCTTCGCCGCGCGTTTGGCGCCTTTCTCCAGTCCGCGGAGGAGATGCGGATTGAGGCGATTCCCGACCTGTACGATGGAGGGTACGCCCGCATCACCGCGGTCGGCCGGCGCCTCTTGTTGAACGAGGGCCTGCGCGTTGATGAAGCGATGATCCGGCTGGTCGGCGTAAGCCTCGAGCCTGCCGCGCTCCGCTCCGGCACGCTGAAGGTCCTGGACGTCCGCGACAGCGCCCTTCAAGTCAGGGTGCTGCTGCGCAGCCTTCAGGACTACTTCAATGCCGGCAACGCCTTCGACGACATACGACTCAGGGCAGAGGACGGCTATCTGCTGGGCTCCGGGACGGTGCTGTTACGCGGCCAGCCGACGAGGCTGCGCATGAAGGGGTTCTTTGCGGTGTCCGGCACCACGGAGATCTTCTTCTACTTCGACACGCTCCACGCCGGCGCGCTGCCGGTGCCCTCGGCCGCCATCCGCGACCTCGAACGGCAGTTGAATCCGGTAATGCACCAGCGTCTCTGGCCGGTGACCTTCAAGATCCGTTCGGTTCGGCTGGACGCGCAGTCACTGACGATCAGCAGTCAGGGCGAAGGCGCGGGGCCGGGGTACGGAGGAGGGCAGCAGCCGGCCTATGCACCCTGAGAGCAGGTTACCCCTTATACTGATAACGGCGAAGCAGGGGAGCGTGCCCCATCGGTACGTGGACGCGGTCCGTCTCGCCGGCGGGGATCCCAGCGTGGTCGGCCCCGGCGATCCGCTTCCCCGGGCGTTCGACGGGCTTCTGCTCTCCGGCGGCGAGGATGTGCATCCGAGGCACTACGGACAGGAGATCGCCGCTCCTGTGGCGGAGACGGTGAAGATCGATGAGGCGCGCGATCTGATGGAGCTGGACCTGGCGCACGCCGCGCTTCGGGCCGATCTGCCGGTGCTCTGCATCTGCCGGGGCGCACAGGTTATGAACGTGGCAGCCGGTGGCACGCTGTGGCAGGATCTCTCCCTGGCAGGGATTCCTTCCTCAACGCACTACCAGAGCGGCGGGGATTACTGGGAGACATCTCACGAGGTTATCGTGGAGCCTGGGAACCGTCTGGCCGCGATCCTGGGCGCGGGTCCCCTGCCCGTGAACTCCTATCACCACCAGGCGGTCGCGGAAGCCGCGCCCGGGTTCGCGATCACCTCCCGCGCCCTCGACGGCACGATAGAGAGCTTGGAGAGTCAAAGGCACCGGTGGGTGATGGTCATCCAGTGGCATCCTGAGCGTCTTGTGCGACACCACCCGGTTCACCTGAAGCTCTTCACGCATCTGGTGGAGGAGGCCCGTCGCTCATGAGGCGCCCGCGCCCGCGGTTGACCGTAATTGTCCTGCTCGCTGCGATTCTGGCGGCGTTCGTGACTGCGGACGCCTCGCCCGTGAAGGTCGCGCCGCCCGTAGCGGTTGAGGGCGGCACCGAGGTGCACCGCATCACCGTGGACGGCGTTATCGGACCGGCCACGGCGCGGTTTATCCTGCGCGTCGTGCGCGATGCCGACCCTGCGCGCGTCGAGGCTCTGGTTGTTCAGATGGACACCCCAGGCGGTCTCATGCGCTCCATGGACGAGATCACCAAGTCCATCCTGAACGCCAGGGTGCCGGTGGTCGTCTACATAGCGCCCCACGGCGCGCGGGCGGCTTCAGCGGGGGTGTTCATCACCTACGCGGCGCACGTCGCGGCCATGGCCCCGGCCACCCACATCGGCGCCGCAACCCCGGTGGCCGTCGGGACCGGCGAGGGTAAGGAACCGGACAAGGCCATGATGGCGAAGGTCACCAACGATGCGGTGGCCAACCTGCGCGCCATGGCCCGGCGCCGGGGCCGCAACGCCGAATGGGCAGAGAAGGCGGTACGGCAGGCGGTTTCCATCACCGATGAGGAGGCCGTAGCGGAGCGGGTAGTGGATCTGGTGGCTTCAGACATACACGACCTGCTGCGCAAGCTCGACGGTCGGACCGTCGAGACCGACCTCGGTCCGAAGAAGCTGCGCACCGCAGGGGCGCGGATAGTGGATCACAGGATGGACCTGACCGAGAGGTTCCTGTCCACGCTCAGCGACCCCAACGTGGGATTCATCCTCATGAACATCGGGATTTTGGGCATCATGGTCGAGCTCTACAACCCCGGGGCAATACTGCCCGGGGTGGTCGGAGGCATCGCGCTGATCCTGGGATTGGCCTCGTTCGCCATCGTGCAGGTGAACGTCGCCGGTCTGGCGCTGATCGCGTTCGCCATGCTGCTCTTCATCGCCGACCTCAAGGTGCCGGGGCACGGCGTGCTGACCGCCGGCGGCGTCATCGCCTTCATCATCGGCGCAGTTCTGCTCACCGAGCATCAGGCGCCGTTCCTGCAGATCTCGCTGCGGCTGATTCTGACCATCGCCGCGCTGCTGGCCGCGTTCTTCCTGTTCGCCGTGGGCGCGGGGATCCGCGCGCAGCGGGCCAAGCCGCGCAGCGGCCAGGAGAGCCTGGTCAATGCGATAGGCGTAGCCCGGTCGCGGTTGGATCCCGAGGGCCAGGTACACGTGCAGGGCGAGATGTGGAGCGCAGTGTCCGTCGCGGGTCCCATTGAGGACGGCCGGCGGGTGCGCGTGGTCGAGCTGGACGGCCTGCGCGTGCGCGTCAAGCCCGAGCCCGATCCTCCGGGATAACGCCGCGCCTGCTCCGGCATACCCTGGTTCCATGCGCGTAGCCGTCGAGACCTCCTCACCCGAGGCCACCGAGTCCCTGGGGCGACGCATCGGCGCGCAGCTGCGCCCGGGGGATACGGTGGCGCTGGTGGGCCCGCTGGGGTCCGGCAAGACCGTGTTGGCCCGAGGCCTGGCGCTCGGCGCCGGGGCGACCGGGCACATGGCCAGCCCCTCCTTTGTGGTAATCCGCGAGTACGCCGGTCCGGTGCGCGTCTACCACGCCGATCTCTACCGCCTGGAGCACCCCGGCGATCTGGTTCACCTGGGCCTGGAGGATCTGATGGACGGGGACGGCATCGTCATCGTGGAATGGGCCGACCGTGCTCCGTGGATCCTGCCGGCGGATCACCTTTGGATTGAGTGCGCCTTCGGTGAATCCGACACCTACCGCACGTTCGTCCTGAGCGCGCCCATTGGGATGGCAGACCGAGTCGCCTTCGCGGCGGAGAAGTGAGCGCGATGCGCGTGCTCGCCATCGAGGTCAGTACGCCGCGCGGGAGCGTGGCGGTCGTGGGCCCACAGGGGACCATCTCCGAGCGGTCGGCGGACGTGCCCGGTGCCCACCTCGAGTGGCTGCTGGGCGCAGTTACCGCGGTCCTGGGCGATGCCCACATGGGGTCCGGGGACGTGGACGCGCTGTCCGTGTCGCTGGGACCGGGCGGCTTCGTCGGGCTGCGCATCGGCGTGGCCACCGCCGCGGCCTGGGCCCATGCAACCGGCCGCCCGCTGGTCGGGGTCCCGACACTCGATGTGATCGCCGCGGGCGCCGTTGCGGACGCGGGCTCCAGTTCTGCCGGCCTGGTGCTGTCCGTCGCCGATGCCCGGCGCGGCGAGGTGGCCGCGGCGCTCTACCGGTGCGGGACAGGGTCCGCGGATCTCGTGAGGTTGACCCCCGACCTGCTGGTGGCTCCGAGCGCGATCCGCGACCTGTTGCCCCCGATTGACGAGCCCATCGTTGTGGCGGGCGATGGGCTCCGGCTACACGCGCCGGCGATCCTGGAGGCCCTTCATCCGTGGGCCTCCCAGGATTCGCCCGATCGCCGGTGGCCCCGTGCATCGGTGCTCGGGGCGATCGGCCGGGCGCGGCTACTGCGTGGGGAGCGCCACGACCCCATGCAGTTGGTGCCGATCTACGCGCGCGGGCCCGAGGCGCGGGCGTGGGAGGAACGGTCTTCCGTGGTCGAGAAAGGTGACGCGTAAATGAAGCAGATAACGCGGGTGCGCGTCGAACCCATGGTGCTGGCAGACCTGCCGCGCGTGTGCGCGATCGAGCAGGACGCGTTCGCGCTACCGTGGCCCAAGGACGCCTATCGCTCCGAGCTGCAGCACAACAAGTCCGCTTTCTACGTGGTGGCCAGAGACGAGATGGGTTCGGTCGTGGGTTTCGCCGGCATGTGGATGATCTTTGATGAAGCGCACATAACAACGCTGGCCGTGGACCCTCACCGCCGCCGTGAGGGCATCGGCAGCCGGCTGCTGCTGGCCCTCGTTGAAGCGGCCCTGGCGCGCGGGGCGCGCTGGCTGACGCTGGAGGTCCGGCCGTCGAACGTGGATGCCCTCGCGCTGTACCGCAAGTTCGGCCTCCGCGACGTAGCCCTGCGCCGGCGGTACTACAGCGACAACGGAGAAGACGCGGTTGTGATGTGGACCGGCAACCTCAGGGATCCCGAAGCGCAGGCCCGGCTCGATGCGCTGCGGCTCAGCCTGGGGGAGTAGGGGATACCGTTCCGGTCGCCGTGCTGGTGCTGGGTATCGAGACCTCCTGCGACGAGACCGCCGCGGCTGTAGTCGCCGGCGGTGTGCGGATCCAGAGCAACGTCATCGCCTCACAGGAGGATCTCCACCGGATGTATGGCGGGGTCGTTCCGGAATTGGCCTCGCGCAGGCACCTCGAGCGGATTCTCCCGGTTGTGGACCTGGCGCTGGAGCAGGCCGGAGTGTGCTGGTCCGACCTCGGCGGCATAGCCGTTACGCGCGGACCGGGCCTGCTCGGAGCGCTGGCGGTCGGCGTGGCCGCTGCCAAGTCCTTCGCCTATGTGCACGGGTTGCCGCTCGTGGGCGTCAACCACCTGGAAGCGCACTTGTTCGCCAACGTGTTGGACCGGGGTCCGCTGCCAGTGCCCTCCCTGGCGCTTATCGTTTCGGGCGCCCACACGGATTTGGTGCTGATAGAGGGTCACCACCGCTATGTGATGCTGGGACGGACGCGCGACGATGCCGCCGGCGAGGCATTTGACAAGGTGGCGCGCGCCATGGGTCTGGGCTATCCCGGGGGTCCTGCCCTGGACCGGCTGGGCCGCACCGGCGATGCTTCGGCCGTGCCGCTACCCGTACCGTTTCTCGGCGGCGGTCTTGACTTCAGCTTCAGCGGCGTGAAGACCGCCGCGCTCCGGGCGCTGGCGGCAGAACCGTCGCCCTCCCCGGCGTTCATCGCCGGCCTCGCGGCATCTCTTCAGCGCGTCGTTGCCGAGGCGCTGGCGACCAAGACGGCGCGCGCAGCCCGCGAGCACCGGCCGCGGGCCCTGTTGCTGGCGGGTGGCGTGGCGGCCAACTCGGTGCTGCGCGCGCGCCTGGAGGACGAATCCGGCCGTCTCGGCATTCCCCTGCTCATCCCGCGGATGGAACTCTGCACCGACAACGCGGCCATGGTTGCGGCCTGCGGCGCCTCCCGCCTGGCCCGAGGGGAGCGGGACTCCTGGGACCTGGGCGCGGCCGCGGACCTGCCCCTGCAGGGCTGACCTCCCGGCGCTGCGGAACGATCTTTCCCCAGGGTCTTGCCCGCGGCGGTCCTTCGGAATAAGATAGAGGGTGGTTAGCACTCGGCTACCTAGAGTGCCAAATCCACAAACACCCCGCAAGGAGGGACGCAAACGATGAAGCTCAAGCCACTGGGCGACCGCGTGGTCGTGAAGCCCCTGGAAGAGGAGGAGCGGACAAAGGGAGGCATCGTCCTGCCGGATACCGCCAAGGAGAAGCCGCAGCACGGCGAGGTAATCGCCGTGGGACCGGGCGAGTGGGATGAGGACGGCAAGAAGCGCATCCCCCTGGATGTGAAGCCGGGCGATCGGGTGCTGTACGCCAAGTACGCGGGTACCGAGGTCAAGACCGACGACGGTGACCTGCTGATCCTCCGCGCCAGCGACGTGCTGGCCATCGTCGAGAAGTTTTCGGTCAAGACCAAGGCCAAGGGATAAGGGAGACCAACGATGCCGAAGATTCTGGCTTACAACGAGGATGCCCGGCGCGCGATGGAGCGCGGGGTCAACAAGCTGGCCGAGGCCGTGAAGATCACGCTGGGCCCCAAGGGGCGCAACGTGGTGCTCGAGAAGAAGTTCGGCTCGCCCACCATCACGCACGACGGCGTAACGGTGGCCAAGGAGATCGAGCTGGAGGACCCCTTCGAGAACGCGGGGGCGCAGCTCGTGCGAGAGGTGGCCACCAAGACCGAGGACGTGGCCGGCGACGGCACGACAACGGCTACCATCCTTGCTCAGGCGATCATGCGCGCCGGACTCAAGATGGTCTCCGCCGGCTCCAACCCCATGGCGCTCAAGCGGGGCATTGACAAGGCGGTCGCCGCGGTAGTCGCCGAGATTCACAAGGCGGCCAGGCCGGTAGAGACCAAAGAGGCGATCGAGCAGGTCGCCAGCATTGCCGCCAACGACGCCCTAATCGGCCAGCTCATCGGTGACGCGATGGACAAGGTCGGCAAGGACGGGGTCATCACCGTCGAGGAGTCCAAGGGGATCGAGACGACCGTAGAGGTCGTCGAGGGGATGATGTTCGACAAGGGCTACATCTCGCCGTACTTCATCACCGACCCCGAGAAGATGGAGGCGGTTCTCGACGACGCGGTCATCCTGCTGACCGACAAGAAGATCAGCGCGATCAAGGACCTGCTGCCGGTCCTGGAGCGGGTCGTGCAGTTGGGCCGGCCGTTGCTGCTCATCACCGAGGACCTCGAAGGCGAGGCACTGGCCACCTTGGTAGTCAACAAACTCCGAGGAACGCTGCAGGCGGTTGCCGTCAAGGCCCCCGCATTCGGCGAGCGGCGCAAGGCGATCCTCGAGGACATCGCGATTCTCACAGGCGGTCAGGTCATCAGCGAAGAGGTGGGCCTCAAACTGGAGAACACCGAGATGATCCACCTGGGCCGCGCCGGGCAGGTGAAGATCCGCAAGGATGAGACGATCATCATCAAGGGCGCAGGCGAGAAGAAGCAGATTCAGAAGCGCGTACAGCAGCTGCGCAAGCAGATCGAGGAAACCGAGTCCGACTACGACCGTGAGAAGCTGCAGGAGCGGCTCGGCAAGCTGGCCGGAGGCGTGGCAGTGGTTAAGGTCGGGGCGCCCAGCGAGGCGGAGTTGAAGTACCGCAAGACCCGCACCGAGGACGCTCTGCGCGCGACGCGCTCGGCCGTCGAGGAAGGCATCGTGGCCGGCGGCGGCGCCGCGCTGGTGGTGGCCAGCAAGGCCATCAAGTCGTTGGGGCTGAAAGGCGACGAGAAGGTCGGCGCCTCGATCGTAGCCCGTGCTCTGACCGAGCCCGCGCGGCAGCTCGCCATCAACGCCGGGCAGGAGGGGTCCATCATCGTAGAGCACCTCAGGGAACAGAAGCCGGATTGGGGCTACGATGTCATGAGCAACGAGTTCGTGGACATGTTCAAGGCAGGCATCGTGGATCCCGCCAAGGTGGTGCGCTCCGCGCTGCAGAACGCGGCCAGCATCTCCGGGCTGCTGCTGACCACCGAGGCCATGGTTGTGGAGAAGCCGGAGGAGGAGAAGCAGGGGCCCGCGGCGCCGCAGATGCCGATGATGTAGGCATCTCTGCGCGGCCTCCGGCCGCACGGAATTTCGGCAAGAGTTACACAAGAGGGGGAGCCAGCGGCTTCCCCTTCTTGCTTGGCGGACAAGGCCGGCCGGCGCGTTGGAGGAAAGCGCTTTCCGCGAGACGAATCCCGGGCAGCAGGGGACACCGCCTGTACCATCGTTCGCCGTTCGACCGCACAACCACCACGAGTGCGTCCAAGGAGCCAATCATGAGATTCGGGTTCATTCCGACCGAAGGCGGCCACTTCTTCGCGCAGGCGCTGCGCGAGGTACTGCTGGGCGAGGAGCTGGGCTTCCATTCGGCGTGGATGGAGGAGCACCACGGCGTCACCAACCACTACTGGCCTTCACCTTTGGTAGTCCTGGCCGGTTTTGCGACGCGGACTTCAAGGATTCTGCTGGGGACCAACATCGCGGTCCTGCCTTTCTACCACCCGGTGCGTGCCGCTGAGGACGTGGCCATGTTGGACATCATCTCGGGCGGCCGCGCAATCTTCGGCGTGGCGATCGGTTACCGCCCGCAGGAGTTCGCCCTATACGGAGCGCAGTTGGAGAACCGTGGAGCCCGACTGTCCGAGGCGATCCGGCTGATGCAGCGCCTCTGGACGGAAGAGTCTGTGACCTTCACCGGCCGGCACTATGCTGTCTCGGACGCGCGGATCGAACCGCGGCCCCTTCGCCCGGTGCCGATCTGGATAGGAGGGTGGGGGGATCTTTCTCTGCGACGCGCGGCTGAACTGGGCGATGCCTGGATTCCAGGACCCACGGCCCGCCTCGAGAAGCTGCTCGACGCCCAGGCCACCTACCGGCGCCACTTGGTCAAGTTCGGGCGCGATCCGGGCGGGGTTCCCACGCCCCTTACCCGCGAGCTGGTCATCGCGGAGACCGAAGCGCGGGCGCGCGAGCTGGCCGAACGCCACCTGCTCGTCAACTACCGCGACGAGTACGGCAAGGACTGGTCGCACCCGCTGATCGGTCGGGAGGACGGAACCCCGGTGGACAGACTGGATGACCTGGGCCGCGACCGATTCCTCATCGGGACGCCCGACCAGGTGGTGCGGCAGATCGAGCGGTTCCGGGAGACCTTTGGCGTGGACCACCTGATCTTCCGGACGTATTTCCCGGGCATGCCTCACGAGCACATCATGAACGAACTGAGACTTCTGGCGAAGGAAGTGATGCCGGCCTTCGCGACCGGCGATCTGGAGGTGGCTCATGATGACACCTAACCTCAACGGTCTGATTCCGGCCACGGTCCTGCCCATGGCGGGCGACGCCCGGCCCGATCTGGAAACCCTGACGCATTACCTCGACTGGGTGGTCCGCCAGGGACCGGTGGGACTGGCCATCAACGCCGATACCGGCGAGGGCCCGCACCTGTCGCGGGGCGAGAAGCGGGCGGTGCTCGAGGCCGCGGTGGCGGCGGTGGCGGGCCGCACGCTGGTTATTGCAGGGATCGGCGGCCCGTATACCGAGGAGGCCGTTGCGCAGGCGCGCGATGCGAAGGCCGCGGGAGCGGACGCCCTGTTGGTCTTTCCCATCCCGGCCTTCTTCGGCCGCCCTCTCTATCCGGAGATCCCGTACGAGTACCACCGGGCCATCGCCCGTGCCGTGGATCTACCCATGATCCTGTTCCAACTGCAGCCCGCCCTCGGTGGTGTGGAGTTCACGGCCGAGGCGATGGCGCGCCTGTTGGAGATTGATACCGTCGTGGCGATCAAGGAGGCCTCCTTCGATGCCATGAAGTTCGTTCAGATGCGCTCGATCCTGGACCAGGCGCAGCGGCGGATCACGCTCCTGACCGGCAACGACAACTTCATCTGCCACTCGTTCGTGCTGGGCGCCGAGGGCGCGCTGATCGGCTTTGGGACGCTGGCCGTGCAGATGCAGGTGGAGATGATCGAGGCCGCCCGCCGCCGCGACTGGGACGAGGCGTTTCGGCTTTCCGGCATAGTGCAGCCGCTGGCCGACGCGATCTTTGCCCCGCCGGTTCCCAACTACCGCGTTCGGACCAAGGAGGCGCTGCGCATGCTCGGCGTGATCGGCAGCGCCGCGGTGCGGCCTCCGCTTCTTCCCGTGGGCGACGACGAACGCGGGCGGATCCGGCTGGCCCTGGAGCGCGCGGGGCTGTTGGAGCCCGGCCGTGCTGGATGAAACCGCCCATCCCGCTTGCCATTGTGCGATATTTGTGGTAGCGTTTGGGCGGGAAGCCTCAAATAGCACCGATAGCAGGTCGAAAACCCGAACATTAGATGCCAAACCTGTTGCGAATGTTCGTTATTGGAGGTGGAGGGCGAGAACACGCGCTCGCCTGGCACCTGCGTCGGCATTACCCTGACGCCGTCCTCTATTGCGCTCCAGGAAACCCGGGTATCTCCGGACTCGCCACCTGCCTGCCGATCTCCGTCACCGACCTGGCATCGCTCGCGGACGCTGCTTCATCGCTCGAGATTGACCTGACGATAGTCGGTCCTGAGGCGCCGCTTGTTGCGGGCATAGTGGACCTCTTCGAGACGCGCGGCCTCAACATCATTGGCCCGACCGCGCCGGCTGCTGCGCTGGAAGGCAGCAAGGTATTCGCCAAGGACCTCATGCAGCGCCATGGGATTCCAACCGCGGAACACGCCTCGTTTGACGATCCGTTTTCCGCGCTCAGGTATCTTGAGGACTTTCCCGGCCAGGTGGTTGTGAAGGCCGACGGTTTGGCCGCGGGCAAGGGCGTCATCGTCTGCGACGATTTCGCTCAGGCCCGGAGCGCCGTGGAGACGATGCTGGTGGATCGTGCCTTTGGCGACGCCGGCCGGCAGATCGTCATAGAAGAACGTCTGGAGGGCGACGAGGTAAGCATCTTCGCCCTGGTGGACGGCGAGGCCGTTGCGCTGCTACCGGCGGCGCAGGATCACAAACGCGCGTACGACGGCGACCAGGGGCCCAACACAGGAGGTATGGGCGCGGCTGCGCCGGTTCCTCTGGACCGGGAGTTGCGCCAGCGCGTCCTGTCCGAGATCATCGAACCCACCGCGCGCGCGATGTGCGCGGAAGGCCGCCCGTATCGCGGCATCCTCTTCGCTGGGCTGATGCTGACCCGCCACGGTCCCAGGGTGCTGGAGTTCAACTGCCGGCTGGGAGATCCGGAGGCACAGGTGATCCTGCCGCTCCTGGGGACCGCGCTGCCGGAGGCGTTCGCCTCGCTGCGGGAAGGCCGGTTGGTTTCCGGCGGCCTCTCGGAAACGCGCGGCGCGGCGGTCGGGGTCGTGATGGCGTCCCGCGGTTACCCTGAGCGGTATGAGACCGGAGTTCCCATCTCCGGCCTCGAACGGGCCGCCGAAGAGGCTCTCGTCTTTCACAGCGGCACGAGCTTCCGAGATGGAATCGTTGCAACCGGCGGCGGCCGCGTTCTGACGGTGGTCGGGCAGGGCGGGACGCTGCGTGAGGCGCGTGCACGCGCCTACCGCGCCACCGACTGGATACGGTTCGATGGGATGCACTACCGGCGGGACATAGGCGCCAGGTTGGAAGCCGCAGCCCAGGCCCGAAGCGCCGTCGTGCCCGCGGGCAGGAGGTAGAGTCAGGTGTCGGTAACCGCGGTCGTCGGAGGTCACTGGGGCGACGAGGGCAAGGGCAAGATCGTGGACGCCCTGGCCGCCGAGGCGGATCTCGTCATCCGCTACAACGGTGGAACCAACGCCGGGCACACGATTGTCAGCGATTACGGCATCTTCCGGCTGCATCTCGTGCCCTCGGGCGTGCTCTACCCGTCGGCTGTTTGCCTGATCGGCCCAGGCGTGGTGGTCAACCCGGACGCGCTGATCGAGGAGCTGGCGATGCTCAAAGCCAGCGGGGTCTCCACGCACAACGTGTTTGTATCCAACAGGGCGCACATTGTGATGCCCCACCACCTGATGCTGGACGTGCGCGAAGAAGCGCTTCGCGGCAGCAGTAGTCACGGCACCACGAAGCAGGGGATCTGGCCGGCATATGCGGACAAGGTTGCCCGCGTAGGCGTCCGCGTGGGCGATCTCCTGCATCCCGCATATCTGGATGAAGCGGTCCGGTACCAGGTGGCCAGGACGAACCGTGTGCTGGCCGGGACCGGAAACGGCGGGACCGTGGGCGGCGGTGCCGTGGACGCGGATGATCTGCTGGAGCGCTGTGCCAGATGGCGCGAGGCGTTGGCTCCCCGCATCGTGGACAGCCACGGAATGGTGCAGCGTGCCCTGCGCGCAGGGGCGCGCATCCTGGTGGAGGGGCACCTGGGGGTGATGCGCGACCTGGACTGGGGGATCTACCCCTATGTGACCTCATCCACCTGCCTGCCGGGCGGAGCAGCCGCCGGCGCCGGCATTCCCGCATCCAGCATCACGCGCGTGGTAGGGGTGGTCAAGGCCTATACAACCGCGGTGGGTGCCGGGCCCATGCCGACCGAGATCCAAGACGCCACCGCGGACTTCATTCGCGAGGCAGGGCAGGAGTTCGGCACGACCACCGGCCGGCCGCGGCGGTGCGGGTGGTTTGACGCGGTGGCCGCACGGTTTGCGGCCGAGCTGGCAGGTTTCACCGAACTGGCTGTGATGAAACTAGACGTGCTGTCGGGCATGGACCATGTCAGGATCTGCTCGGGCTACCGTCTGCGCGGCGTCTTGCTGGACGGCATGCCGGACACGGTGGCGCTGCAGGAGGTCGAGCCCGTCTACGAGACGCTTCCCGGCTGGCGGCTTCCCAAGCGGATTGAGGCTCCCTGCGATCTTCCGGTGGAAGCCCGCCTGTTCCTGGACCGCCTGGTTGCCCTGGTGGAGGTGCCGGTGACGATGGTCGGCGTGGGCAGGGAACGCGAGGCCCTGCTGCGCTTTGGGACCCCGGCCGGATCAGAGGGCCGGCGGTGATAGAGCGCTACTCCACCAGCGAGATGAGGGCGCTGTGGGCTCCCGAGACCAAGTTCGCGGTGTGGCTGGAGATCGAGTTGCTGGCGGTGGAGGCCCAGGCCGCCCACGGACTGGTTCCCCACGAGGTCGCGGCGCGGCTGCGCCGCACGGCAAGATGCGGGACCCCCGCGCGCATTGACGAGATCGAGCGCACGGAAACCCAGCACGACGTAGTCGCTTTCCTGCGCTCGGTGGCCGAGTTGACCGGCCCCGACGCCTCACACCTCCACCGGGGGTTGGGCTCGTCGGACGTGGTGGACACAGCCCAGTCGGTGCTGCTGGTGCGCGCGGCCGATCTGATTCTGGAAGCGTTGGCCGGGGTGCGCCGGGTCACCGCCGCGATCGCTTCCGGTCACCGCTACACGCTCATGGCCGGCCGGACGCACGGGATGCAGGCCGAGCCCATTACCTTCGGGGTCAAGGTGGCGCTTTGGCACGCGGAGCTGGGCCGGGCCGAGGCCCGGCTGCGCGCGGCCCGAGAGGCGGTGCGCGTGGGCAAGCTCTCGGGCGAGGTGGGGACCTTCATCCACAGTCCTCCCGAGATAGAGGCCGCGGTGTGCGCGGGCCTGGGCCTGGAGCCGGCGCCGGTG
This sequence comes from bacterium, assembly GCA_031082185.1. NCBI lineage: Bacteria > bacterium. Next base: position 107,233 of record JAVHLI010000009.1, read on the forward strand.
AGCAGCCAGATCCTGCAGCGCGACCGTCACGCCGAGTACGTGGGGGCCCTGGCCATACTGGCCGGGAGCATCGAGAAGATCGCCACCGAGATCCGCTCTCTGCAGCGCACCGAGGTGGGAGAGGTCGAAGAGCCCTTTGGGGAGCGCCAGACAGGATCGTCTGCGATGCCCCACAAGCGCAATCCTATCCTGTGCGAGCGGCTGGTGGGGCTGGCGCGCGCCGTGCGCGGCGCGGTGCCCGTTGCGCTGGAGAACCAGGCGCTGTGGGGCGAGCGCGACATCAGTCACTCTTCGGCCGAGCGGCTGATCCTGCCGCAGGCGACCGGGCTGGTGCACTACATGTTGGGAATCCTCCACCGTGTGCTCTCCGGGCTGCGCGTCCACCCACAGGCCATGCGGCGCAACCTCGAGGCCTCAGGGGGCCTTGTCTTTAGCCACCGGGTGCTGCTGGCGCTGATGGAGAGAGGCCACAGCCGCGATGAGGCCTACCGGATCGTGCAGGAGACGGCGACCGCGGCGCTGGAAGGCGGGGGCAGGTTTGGGGATCTGCTGGTGGCCCGCGGAGTGCTCGCGCCGGAGGAACGGGACGCATGCTTCGATCCGGCGCCCTACCTGCGCCACGTGGACGTGATTCTGGAGCGCGCCGGTATCCCGCGATGAGCCTCTCGGACGCGCCGGCCGTCGTCACCACCGATCTTCCCCTGCCGGTGTTTGCGCGGGGCAAGGTGCGCGACGTCTACGATCTGGGTGAGCACCTTCTCATCGTGGCCACCGACCGCCTGTCCGCATTCGACCACGTGCTGCCCTCACCGGTGCCCGGAAAAGGCCGCATCCTGACGCGGCTCTCGGCGTTCTGGTTCGCGCGAACCCGATCCATTGTCCCGAATCACCTTATGACCACGGACGAGGACCAGATGCGCCTGCCGCCGGCGGTCGCTGAGCAGGTTCGGCTCCTGGACGGCCGGGCCATGCTTGTGAGGCGGGCCAACCGGATTGACGTGGAGTGCGTGGTGCGGGGATACCTGACGGGATCCGGTTGGCAGGAATACCGCCGGGACGGCGCGGTCTGCGGCGTGCGGCTGCCGGATGGTCTTGCAGACGGCGCCCGCCTGCCACACCCGATCTTCACGCCGGCGACCAAGGCCGCCTCAGGGCACGATCAGAACATCGCGTTCGAGGAGGTCGTGCGCATGGTGGGCGGGGCGTTGGCGGAGCGCCTGCGCGATCTCAGTCTGGCGCTCTACCTCCACGCCGCCGTGCACGCGGAGGGCCGCGGCCTTGTGCTCGCCGATACCAAGTTCGAGTTCGGGTTGGCCCGCGGCGCGCCGGGCGATGCGGCGGGCGACGCGTTGATGCTGATTGACGAGGCGCTCACCCCGGACTCATCGCGCTACTGGGACGCCGCGGAGTACGCGGCCGGAAGACTGGCGTCATTTGACAAGCAGATAGTGCGCGATTACCTGACGCGCGCCGGATGGAACCGTGAGTCACCGGCGCCGGCCCTGCCGTCTGAGGTGGTAGAGGCCACGCGCCAGCGCTACCTGGAAACGTACCGGCGTCTGACCGGGGAGGAGATTGCGTAGATGCGCTCGTTTCGAGTCACCATCATGCTGAAGCCCGGCGTGCTGGACGCGCCCGGCCAGGCGGTCGAGCGCGGACTGGATGCGCTGGGCTATCGAGTGGAGCAGGTGCGCATGGGCAAGGTGGTCGAGATGATCCTTCCCGACGAAGAGCGTGCGGGTGTGGACGAGATGTGCGCACGGTTCCTGGCCAACCCGCTGATCGAGACCTGGACGATCGAGGAGATCCCAGGGGGGTCGGGTCCGTGACCTGGGGCGTGGTGTTCTTCCCCGGCTCCAACTGCGACAGGGACTGCGTGCACGTGCTCCGGTCGGTGCTGGGCCAGCATGTCGAGGAAGTCTGGCACGAGGACCGGTCGCTGGAGGGGATAGACGCGCTGGTCCTTCCGGGAGGGTTCTCCTACGGCGACTACCTGCGGTCCGGGGCGATCGCCGCGACCGCGCCCGTGATGCGGGCCGTGCGCGAGATCGCGGCACGCGGCGCGCCGGTGCTGGGAATCTGCAACGGCTTTCAGATCCTGACCGAGGCAGGCCTGCTTCCAGGCACCCTGCTTCACAACGCCTCGCTGCGGTTCCGGTGCCACCCGGCGTGGGTGCGCGTGGAGTCCGATCGGACGCCGTTCACCGCGGGCATGCGGCCCGGGACGGTGCTGCGGATGCCGGTGGCGCACGGCGAGGGCGCGTACTTCGCGCCGCCGGCCGAGGTGGCGGCGCTGGAGGAAGCGGGGCGCGTGGTCTTTCGCTACTGCGATCCCCTGGGCTGGGTCACGCCCCAGGCCAATCCCAACGGCTCGGTGGCAGGGATCGCGGGCGTGGCCTCTGACGCGGGCAACGTGGTCGGTCTGATGCCGCACCCGGAGCGCGCCTCGGAAGCGCTGCTGGGTTCGATAGACGGTCGCCGGCTGTTTGAATCCGTGGTCGGCGCGCTGGTGGGTGCGGGATGACGCGGGCCGCTGCGGTTGACGCCGCCGCCCTCTGCGGGCTCCCGGCCTCGGACTACCGCGAGATCTGCCGGCGGTTGGGCCGCGATCCCAACCCGGTAGAGGCGCGGATGTACGGCGTGATGTGGTCGGAGCACTGCGGCTACAAGCACTCCCGGGCAGCCCTGCGCCGGCTGCCCACATCCTCACCGCGCGTGCTGACCGGTCCTGGTGAGAACGCCGGCGTGGTCTCCATCGGCAGGGGATGGGCCCTGGCGTTCAAGATGGAGAGCCACAACCATCCCAGCGCCGTTGACCCATACAACGGCGCCGCCACCGGCATTGGCGGCATTATCCGGGACGTGCTGGCCATGGGCGCGCGGCCGGTGGCGCTGCTCAACTCGCTGCGGTTCGGTCCTCTGGACGAGCCCAGGGCCAGGAGGATCTGCAGCGGGGTGGTTGCCGGGATTGCCGGCTACGGCAACGCGGTGGGCGTGCCGACGGTGGGCGGGGAGCTGCTGACCGCCGCGTGCTACCGGGACAACCCGCTGGTGAACGTCGCCTGTCTGGGCATGGTGCGCGCGGACCAGGTGGCCCGATCCGCGGCAGAGGGGGCTGGCAGCGCGGTCCTGTACGCCGGCGCGCGCACCGGCCGTGACGGAATCGGCGGTGCGGCGTTCGCCTCGACCGAGCTGGACGAGGGACGCGCGCAGGCGGATCGGGCTTCGGTGCAGATGGGCGATCCGTTCACGGGCAAGCTGCTGATAGAGGCCACGCTGGAGGCCCTTGCCACGGGCGCCGTGCTGGCCATACAGGACATGGGCGCGGCCGGGCTCACCTGCGCGACAAGCGAGATGGCGGCGCGAGGCCGCGTGGGCATGGCGATAGACCTGGACCGGGTGCCGCTGCGCGAGGCCGGGATGCGGCCCGAGGAGATATTGCTGAGCGAGTCGCAGGAGCGGATGCTCCTGGTGGTGCGCGCGGAAGAGGTGGAACGCGCCGCCGCGGCCTACCGCCGGTGGGGGCTGGCCGCGGAGGTGATAGGACAGGTTACCGCCGAAGCGCGCCTGCGCGTGACCGCCGGCGGGCAGACCATAGTGGACCTTCCTCCCGAGAGTCTGGCGGACGCCCCGATCTATGATCCCCAGGCCTCGGTGCCGGCCGAACTGGAGGCGCGGTGGAGGCTCGATCCCGCGGCTGTTCCTGTCCACGACCCAGTGGAGGCGCTGCTCGTTCTCCTGCGCCATCCCGACGTGGCGAGCAAGCGGGGGATCTACGAACAGTACGACCACATGGTGGGGGTCAGGACCGTTACCCCGCCCGGGGCCGACGCCGCGGTGCTGCGCCTTATCACCGCGCCGCCGCTGGGGCTTGCGCTGACCTCCGACGGCAACGGCCGGTGGTGCGCGTCCGACCCACGGCGCGGAGCAGCGCTGTCGGTGCTGGAGGCGGCGGCCAACCTTGCGTGTGTGGGCGCGGAGCCGCTGGCGGTCACCGACTGCCTCAACTTCGGCAGCCCGGAGCGGCCCGAGGTGTTCTGGGCCTTCCGCGAAACGATCGAGGGCATCGCGGAGGCGTGCGAGGGCCTCGGGGTTCCGGTGATAGGCGGCAACGTTTCTTTCTACAACGAGGCAGAGGGCGGGGAGGGTCCCGGCCGTGCGATCTTCCCGACGCCGGTGGTGGCCATGGTCGGGCTGCTCGACGACGTGGCACGCGCGGGGCGGATGGGTTTCGCCCGGGAAGGCGACCTGGTTGTCCTGTTGGGCGACCCCGGAGGGACCCTCGGGGCGAGCCTGTACCAGTGCGCGTTCGGGGGCGAGGTCAGGGGCCGGCCGGCTAATCCTGAACTGGAGCGCTCGGCGCGCGCGATCGCCTGCGCACGCGAGGCGGTGCGCGCCGGAGTGGTGTCGTCGGTTCATGACGCCGGCGACGGCGGGATCGCCGTGGCACTGGCCGAGGCGTGCATGGCGGGCGAAACAGGCGCCTCGGTAACGCTGCCGGATGGTCCTGTCGCGGAGGTCTGGTTCGGGGAAGGTCCGGCGCGGTTCGTCGCGTCGCTCCCTCCCGAGCGCCTGGACTCGCTGGACGAGTTGGCCCGCAGGCACGGCGTGTCGGTCCGCGTTCTCGGCCATGTCGGCGGCCCGGCCCTGCGCCTGGCCCAGGCGGGTGATGCCGGGCCCACCGACCCGATCGAACTGCCCCTGGCAAAGATGACCGAGGCCTGGGAGGGCCTGGAGGTTTAGCGCATGGTGAGTGAGACGTGGGGCATCGGGGTCTGGAAAGAGGAGTGCGGCGTCAGCGGTGTCCTATGCACCGGCGGGCATGACGCGGCGCCGATCGTTCACGTGGCGCTCTACGCGCTGCAGCACCGTGGACAGGAGAGCGCAGGCATCGCAGCGTTCAACGGCGCCGTGATGCGGCATCATAGGGGGATGGGGCTGGTGTCCCGCGTCTTCGATGACGACCGGGTCGCTTCGCTGCCGGGTCCGGCCGCGGTGGGGCACGTCCGGTACGCCACGATGGGTTCGGCCCGCATCGAGAATGCGCAGCCCTTCATAGTGCCGTCGCCATGGGGCCCGGTGGCGATCAGCCACAACGGCAACCTGATCAATGCGCCGGCGCTCCGGCGCGAACTGGAGACGCAGGGGGTCGGGTTCGGCGCGACCACCGACAGCGAGGTGATCGCACACCTGATCGCGCGGGCGCCGGCGTCCACTCCGGACGACGCGGTCGCCTGGTGCATGCGCCGTCTCGAGGGCGCCTACACGGTCGCGGCCCTGGTAGGGGGCCGGCTGTTCGGGTTTCGCGACGCGCACGGGATCCGGCCGATGGCGATCGGACGTGGGCCGGGGTTCTGGGCGATCGCTTCGGAGACGTGCGCGTTTGACCATACCGGCGCCCAGGCGGTATGCGAGGTGGAGCCCGGAGAGCTGGTGGCGTTTGACGAGCAGGGCATGCACAGGCGGCAGATCCTTACGGTTGACCGGCGCGCCCACTGCGTCTTCGAGTACATCTACTTCGCAAGGCCGGACACGGTGCTCTACGATAGGAACGTCCACCAGTCCCGGCGCCGCATGGGCCGGGTGCTGGCGCACGAGCACCCGGCCCGCGCCGACATCGTGATTGCGGTGCCGGACTCGGGCACCTCGGCGGCCATGGGCTACGCCGAACGGGCCGGCCTGCCTTTCGAGATCGGTCTGATCAAGAACCGCTACATCGGCCGCACCTTCATCCAGCCCGACCAGGCCTCGCGCGACTTCGGCATCCGCCTCAAGTTGAACCCCAACCTGGACGTGATCGCCGGAAGGCGCGTCGTCCTGGTGGACGACTCGATCGTCCGCGGCACTACCTCGGGACGCATAGTCGGCCTGCTGAGGAGCTCCGGTGCGCGTGAGGTGCACGTGCGCATCTCATCCCCGATGATCCGGCATGCCTGCTACTACGGCATTGATACCAGCACCAGGGGGGAGCTGGTGGCATCCCGCCTGGATGTCGAGGAGATCAGGCGGTCCATCGGCGCCGATTCGCTCGGCTACCTGAGCCAGGCCGGGCTCGTGGAGGCCGTGGCGCTGCCGCAGGAGACTCTGTGCATGGCCTGTCTGGATGGCTGGTATCCGACCCGGGTGCCGACCGAGGCCGAAGCAGGGCGTACGGCCCTCGACGAACTGGCGGCCGTGGCGGCCGGGAGCACCCCGCCGTGAGTGCTACGTTGTGAGGAACCCGGTGTGAGATCCGGCGAGACTCCCCCTGGGCTCACTTATCGGGGAGCCGGCGTTGACGTCGGCGCCAAGGCGCGCCTGCTGGAAGCAATCGCGCCGGCGATTGCTTCCACCTACACCGACGCCGTCGGTGCCGGACTCGGAGCCTTTGCCGGCGCGGTACGTCTAGCGCCTCCGGGTGCCGGCTTTCTCCTGGCCACGGTGGACGGCGTCGGGACGAAGACGCTCATCGCGCGGCAGATGGGGCGCGATGACGTAATCGGGTGGGACATCGTCGCCCACTGCGCCAACGACCTCGTATCCTGCGGGGCCAGGCCCATCGCCTTTCTCGACTACGTCGCCATGGGGCGGCTGGATCCGCCGCTGATCAGGGTTCTGGTCGAGGCGATGGCGCGCGCCTGCGCGCTGCTTGGGGTGCCGCTGATCGGCGGCGAGACCGCGGAGATGCCCGACGTCTACACCTGCGACGCCTATGAGGTTGTGGGAACCATGATCGGCCGGGCGCCCCCGGACGGTCTCCTAACCGGGGCAGGAACCATACCCGGGGACCGATTGGTCGGTCTGGGTTCCAGCGGGTTGCACACCAACGGCTACACGCTGGCGCGACGCGTCGTGGAGGCCGCGGGCGCCTCGCTGCACGAGCACCTAGAGGATCTGGGCACTTCGCTGGGGGAGGCGCTGCTAGCGCCCCACCTGTGCTATGCGGAGGGATTGCTGTCCCTCCTTGGGAGCGTCCAGATTCGCGCTGCAGCGCACATTACCGGCGGCGGCCTGGTGGACAACCTGGTGCGCGTTTTGCCCGACGGCTGCCGCGCCAGGGTGTTGCGGGACTGGCCCGAGCCGCCGATCTTCCGCTGGCTCCAGCAGGCAGGCCGGATCTCCGAAGAGGAGATGGTGAGGGCGTTCAACCTTGGGATCGGCATGGTGGTGGTGACCGCGGCCCAGGATGCCGCGCGAACGGTGCGGCACTTCGAGGCCGCCGGTATTCCGGCTCTGCAGATCGGCGAGATCATCGAGGGCCCCAGGGGCGTGGATCCGGCATGACGCGTCTGGCAGTACTGGCCTCGGGCAGCGGCACCACGCTGCAGGCGCTGCTGGATGCGTTTCCCGGCGGAGGGGTATCCGCCGGCGCCGAGGGCGACCCGGCTCGGCCCGGCGCCACGGTCGCGGTTGTCGTTGTGAACACCCCGGGCGCACAGTCCCTAGATCGTGGGCATCGAGCCGGCATTCCTACCGTGCTTGTAGATCACCGCGGGAGGAGCCGGGAATCTTTCGAGACCGAACTTGCCGGCGTCATCCGCGAGCACGGGGCCGACCTGATCTGCCTGGCAGGATTCCTGCGCATCCTGTCCCCGGCGTTCATCGCACACCACGCCGGGCGCATACTGAACGTGCATCCGGCGCTTCTGCCGGCTTTCGGCGGGAAGGGGATGCACGGCGAGAGGGTGCACAAGGAAGTGCTCGCGGCGCGCGCAGCGGCAAGCGGGTGCACCATACATCTCGTGGACGAGGTTCCGGACGGAGGGCCGATCTTGGCACAGATCGCGGTACCGGTGCTCGATGGAGACACGCCTGCCACGCTGGCGGCGCGCGTGCAGGCCGAGGAGCGCGCGCTCTACCCACAGGTCATACGGTGGTTGGCGGACGGGCGCATTCGGGTAGAGGGGAGCAGGGCGCTGCTGACATGATGCCGATACGCCGCGCGGTGCTCAGTGTTGCGGACAAGGCCGGTCTGATTCCATTGGCGCAGGCGCTGCACTCGACCGGGGCGGAACTGGTCTCCACCGGCGGAACTGCGGCGGCGCTCCGCGCGGCCGGGCTGCCGGTCCTGCCGCTGGAGGAGGTGACCGGGTTTCCCGAGATGCTGGGAGGCCGCGTCAAGACGCTGCACCCGGCGGTCCACGCCGGGCTGCTGGCCCGCGGTGTACCCGAGGATCTGGCTGAACTTGGGCGGTATGGGATCTCCCCGATTGACCTGGTGGCAGTAACCCTCTATCCATTCGAGGAGGCAGCCGCGCGGGGAGTCGCCATGCCCGAGGCGGTCGAAGAGGTGGACATCGGCGGCGTGACCCTGCTGCGCGCCGCGGCCAAGAACTGGGCGCGCGTTACCGTCCTGAGCGATCCATCGCAGTACGCTGAGGTGATCGCCGCGATTGAGGCCGGTACGGGTGTGCCCGAGGCGCTGCGGCTGCGACTGGCCGCCGACGCCTTCGCGCGCGTGGCGGCGTATGATGCCGCGATCGCAGAGTACTTCCAGCGCGCCGCGGGCCAGATGCCGTTTCCCGCGCGCCTGACCCTCACGTTCTGCAAGCGGGCAGACCTGCGTTACGGCGAGAACCCCCACCAGCACGCCGCCCTCTACGCCGCCGCAGCGGCGCCGTCGAGTGAGACGGAGCAGGGCGCCGGCATCGGGGCGGTGGCCGGGGGCGAGGTGATCTCGGCCGAAGTGCTCGGCGGCCGGGCGCTTTCATACAACAACATCGCGGACCTGGAGGCCGCGTGGGCGCTTGTGCGCGATCTGCCGTCTCCTGGTGCGGCGATAATCAAGCACGCGAACCCGTGCGGAGCGTCGGTGGCGCCGACGGTGCTCGACGCCTTCCTGCGCGCCCGCGACGGCGACCCGGTGTCCGCGTTCGGTGGGATCCTGGCCGTCAACGCCCCGGTGAACCTGGAGGCCGCGGAGGCGATGGCTCAACTGTTCCTCGAGGCGATTGTTGCGCCTTCCTTTGAGCCCGGCGCGGCCGAACTGCTCCTAGCCAAGAAGCACCTGCGACTGCTCGCGACCGGGAACCGGGGGGCGAGCGGGCAGGCCGGACTCGCCTTCCGGAGCATCCGGGGCGGGATGCTGATCCAGTCGGAGGACGCCCTGGGCCTAGACGAGGCCGCGTGGACCGTGGTCACTTCCCGCGCACCGTCGGCCGCTGAGTGGGATGACCTCCGCTTCGCTTGGGCGGTTTGCGCGCACGTGAAGTCCAACGCCATCGTGTTCGCCAGAAACAAGCAGGTGGTAGGTGTCGGTACCGGACAGATGAGTCGGGTGGACAGCGTCCGCCTGGCAGCGGTCAAGGCCGGGGAGCGGGCCCGTGGCGCGGTGGCGGCCTCCGATGCTTTCTTCCCCTTCGCCGATGGGGTAGAGGCGATCGCCGAGGCCGGCGTGACCGCGGTGATCCAGCCAGGGGGATCGGCCCGCGATGCCGAAATTATCGCGGCCGCGAATAGGCTGGGCCTGGCTATGGTTTTGACCGGAGAGCGCCACTTCCGGCACTGAACGGGACGGCCTGTCAGGACCGACTCCTGGAGGTGCAGGCATGAAGCGGATGATCTGGGCGGTGATCGGATGCTTGATCGCCGTGGCATGGGTGCCGGCTCCGGCAGCGGCGCAGGCCCCGGCGGCGCAGGCGATACCGGGCTGGGAAGAGGTCACCCCAGGCCCGTGGGCTGTGTGCAGCGACGGATCGCCCTTCAAGTTCTACGTGGGCTCCGGCGACCCGAAGCGGTTGGTGATTTTCTTCCAGGGCGGTGGAGCGTGCTGGGACGCGGGCACCTGCGCCGCCGGCATTCACAGGGCGCGCGTGGAACTGGACGAGCTGCGCGCGGGTCAGGGGATCTATGCCCGCGGGAACTTCGACAACCCGTTCCGCGGCTGGACGTTTGTCTGGGTCCCGTACTGCAGCGCTGACATCTTCTGGGGCGATGCGGTGCGCGCCTACGCTTCGGCTCTCACCATACATTACCGCGGGGCCGTCAACGCCCGGGCCGCGCTGCTCTGGACCTACGCCCGGGTACCGAATCCCGAGGTGGTGGCGGTGATCGGTCGCAGCGCCGGTGCCTACGGTTCGCTCATGTGGGCGCCGCACGTTATGCGGCGCTACCCCGGCGCGCGGGTGGTGCAACTGGGGGACGTGGGTGCCGGGGTGATGACCGACGCCTTCGGCAGGCAGGGGTTTGAGACCTGGAACATCGCAGGCGCTCTCCCAGAGTGGATCTCAGGCGTGGCCCGCCTTCGGTCTCGGCCTGAGGCGCTGAGCGTCCCGCAAGTGTACACGGAGATTGCCCGTACCTATCCCCGCCACGCCATGGCCCAGTTCAACACGGTCATGGACGGCACGCAGATCTTCTTCTACGCGCTGATGAAGGGCGAACGCCAGCCCAGTCCAGCCACAGCAGCGGAGTGGTCGCGGAGAATGCAGGCCTCACTGCGGCAGATCAAAGCCGATGCCCCGAACTTCTTCAGCTACACGGCTCCGGGCAACAGGCACGGTATCCTGACCTTCCCGGAGTTCTACACCGAGACGGTCGGCGGCGTGCGTTTCGTGGACTGGCTCAGGCAACTGCTGCGGGGCTGGCGGCCGGGCGACGTGTGGCCGTAGGCCTCTGCGGCGCGCGCAGTCACCGTCCGTAGATTAGAGCCGCGAAGAGGGCGCCGGCCAGCGTCGCAAAGAGGTTGACGACGGAGTTCGTGATCCAAGCGACTCCACGGACCAGCCTGCCGCCTGGTTCGCGGTCTTCTCCGACACTCCCATCTCGGCGGACGAACGACGCCTGAACCGTTGCGCCCAGCGCACTGTCCAGGAACATTGCCAGCACCCCGGCTATCCAGGCCGCGTTGAATGCGCGCCAATCGCCCGAAGCGCCCACCGCGGCCACCAGCGCGGCACCGGAGGCCGCAGCCAGGCACCCTGCCGGCGATATGCCCCCGGAGGTGCCCGGGGGCACCCGCTGCCATGTGGTAATCAGCCGTGGCGGATGGGGGCTCAGCATCCCCAGCTCTGTGCCCCAGGTGTCGGCGGCGGACGATGCCAGGGAGCCGAGGAACGCGGCGGGCAGCACCAGCCGGAGGTGGCCTGCGCCGATCCCGGTTTCCCACAGAACGCAGATTGCGGCTGCCACGCCGCCGCTCCCCAGAACCTGCATCGCGTCTCGCCCTCGGCCCCGGTGTTCGGGCTGGGCCTTTCTCCCGCGCCCGAGCGCGGTCAGCGCGGTCCCTGAGACGAAGAACGCGACCAGCGCCCCTGCCCAGGCCCAGCCTCCGAATCCGAGCACCGCAGCCCCCACGATTGCAGCGGCAACGGCCCCATCCCATGTCAGCCAGCGGCAGCGCCACCCGAGAGCGGCGAGTGCGGCAGCGGCAATCAAAGCGATCATCAGGCACGAACGTTGGGCACAATGCGGCGCCATTCCTGCCATTCCAGTACAATCTCTTGACATTGGACGGGCCGGTTGGTATAAGAATAGGTGCCCCTGCGCGAGACAACACGTCTTGTGCCCCGCACCTTGACAACCGCATAGTGGCAAGGAGCCGCACGCAAGGCCTTTGGATCCTTTGAGGATTCTAATGGAGAGTTTGATCCTGGCTCAGGACGAACGCTGGCGGTGTGCCTCAAACATGCAAGTCGAGGGAGGGTTGGCGTCTGGCTTGCCAGACGTTTCAACTCTACCGGCGAACGGGTGAGTAACACGTGGGCAATCTGCCCTGAAGACGGGGACAACCTCGGGAAACCGGGGCTAATACCCGATATCCTCCTAGGGGGGCATCCTCTGGGGAGGAAAGGTCCGCAAGGTCTGCTTCAGGAGGAGCCCGCGGCCTATCAGCTAGTTGGTGGGGTAACGGCCTACCAAGGCGATGACGGGTAGCTGGTCTGAGAGGACGATCAGCCACACTGGGACTGAGACACGGCCCAGACTCCTACGGGAGGCAGCAGTTGGGAATCTTGGGCAATGGGCGCAAGCCTGACCCAGCGACACCGCGTGGGGGACGAAGGCCCTCGGGTCGTAAACCCCTGTCAGGAGGGAAGAAGCCGCAAGGTGACGGTACCTCCGGAGGAAGCCCCGGCTAACTACGTGCCAGCAGCCGCGGTAAGACGTAGGGGGCGAGCGTTGTCCGGAATTACTGGGCGTAAAGCGCGTGCAGGCGGTTCGTTAAGTCTCGTGTGAAATCCTCCGGCTCAACTGGAGAACGCCGCGGGATACTGGCGAGCTTGAGGGCGGTAG